>JASLEQ010000786.1 GCA_030151135.1 Candidatus Sulfotelmatobacter sp.
ATCGAAAGCCCTGGTTTGCGTCATCCTGTTTTCTTCGCTGATCGCTTCTCCGCAGGGGCCGTCGGATGCAGACTCGACCGTAACGGCCGCAGACAAAGCCTACACGGCAAAGGACTGGACCGCAGCCGAATCCCAGTACTCCTCGCTGACCGTCCGGCAGCCTGAAAACGCGCGTTTCTGGTATCGGCTTGGAGTCTCCGCTCGCGGGAACAGGCACTACGACGTAGCGCTTGCCGCCATGCAGAAAGCAAAAGTACTGGGCGCTGGAAAAGGGCTTCCGGCTCCGCTTGCCGATTATGAGATCGCGACGATCCACGCGGGCATGGGAGAAAACTCGCTCGCTCTCGAGCTTTTAAAAGCCGCCGCCGATGGTGGCTTCACGCAGGCTGCCCGTGTGGAGAACGACTCCGAGTGGAATGTCCTGCGCACCAACGATCAGTTCATCGCTCTGGCAAAACAGGTTCACCACAATGGGTTCCCTTGTGAAGATCCGGAGTTCAAGCAGTTTGACTTCTGGCTGGGCGACTGGGATGTCGCTTCGGCTGCGGACGGCACGCGTCAGGGCTCGAGCCATATCTCCAAGGAGATGAACGGTTGCGTGGTGTGGGAGAACTGGACATCGGCGGGCGGCCCGTACTTCGGCAAAAGCTACAACACGTGGAATCCGAATCTCAAGCGTTGGGAACAGTACTGGGTCGACACCTCCGCGGGCGTGATGTTCTTTCATGGCAATTTGAAAGATGGCGTTATGGATTACTGGACCGATGATGTGCCGCAGTCCGGCGGAGGCAGTCTGCTCCGCCATCTGCAGTTCTTCCATCTTGGCCCAGACAAGGTACGCCAGTTTTCGCAAGGATCATCCGACGGCGGTAAAACGTGGCAAACCGAGTACGACCTCATCTACACGCGCGCCCCGGCGAAACAGTCGCGGATGTGATGACCGCCTGTCGGCGACGTTAAGCAATCCCCGCCAGAGAGCAGGTAAGCTTGACCACGGTAATGTCATCTTCCTGTCCGAAGTGCATTGCAGCGGACGCAATATCCGCGGCAGACTGCGTGCTGATCGCCTGTGTACGCGCAAATCCAAACAATTCTCCGGTGCGGTCTCGGGCTTCGACCACCCCATCCGAAAGAAGGGTCAACGTGTCACCCGGCGTGATCTCCACCCGTGATTCCCGGTAATTCAGATCGGGAGCCAATCCCAGAGGCAGTCCTGCTTCAACAACTACTTCTTCGCCGTTTTTATAAGGCGGCAGATGACCCGCATTGGACAGGACCACTTCGCCGTTCGGACGCAGCTTGATACAGAGGCAAGTAATGAACCCGCCATCCTGCCCGCGAACAATCTCCCCGTTCAGGCGGGTAAGCAAAGGTCCGGGCTCCGAAATATCGGCTGCTATCGAGCGCAGAGCGCCGATGGCAAGCGCGCCGGTCATGGCAGCCTTCAGGCCCTTGCCGCTTACGTCTCCCACAATCACCAGAACCGATCCATCTTTTTGACAGAGGACCTGGTAGAAGTCTCCTCCGACTTCCTGAGCGGGCAGATACGCGGCCTCAATAACATAGTTGGCTACCAGGGGAAGCAGTTCGGGGACCAGCCAGCGCTGGATTTCCCGTGCAGCAGAGAGTTCCGCGGCGGAGAGCGCCTGTTCCCGGCTGACGCGAGTGAATCGGAACAGCATGACAATGGCGATCGAAAGCAGGAAAAGGATACTGCCCAAATCCACCAGTTGGAGAGCGACGGGGCCGATCTGGAGAGGCTGCACGAGGAAGTTCAACCAAGGCCAGCCAAGATAGATCGACGCCGATCCAAGGTCAAATAACGCCGTCGAAACCGCCGGAGCAAGGCTGGGCAGGATAAGCCATCCGGCCTCGCGATTCCCCTGACGGTTCCAGATCAACAGAAGAATCGACAACAGCAGCCCCACAGGAGCTGTAGCGGCGGCCTCGATCAGAACGTAGGTGTCGCTTGAAAAGCGGCCAAAGAACGTGAGCGCCGCAAGGCAGATAACAACAACAAGTGAAGCTTCATACAGGCGCCATGCGAGTGCGACTCGCCTGCCGGCAAATGCATGCGTGAACTCTATCTGGGCAACCACCCACGCGTAGATCAGCGGATCGGCAATCAGGAAATTGGCCGCTAAGGGAGCCAGGCCTGCCGATTGCAGCATCGACAATCCATTCCCCACCCCCACGAGCAGAAGGTACAGCCCCAGGTACATGTATTCGCGGTGCTTCCGCTGAACGAAGTACACCGCGAGCGCCCCGATGGCCGCGAGGCAAAGCAGGACGTTGATGAAGATGGAGGGCGCCAGGCCGTCGAGCCTTTGGCTCTCCAGAGCCTGCCGTTCATATTCGATCGCGGTGGGAAGGCCCATGGTGACATTGGTGAACATAGGCAAATGCCAGGCCGCATAGCCTGCGGGTACGTGGGTCCTCAAAGCGATTTCGAAATCGCCATTATCGCCGGAGATGGGATAGACAAGCTCCACTGGCCGCCTGACCGTCAGGGCCGACCAGAGGCTCGCACTTGAGACGCGAACTCCATTCACATAGAGCTCATACGTCCCCGGCCCCGCGGCCAGCAAGAAACGTACATCGTTCGAATCGGGGCCGAGTTCGACGTGGTGCCGGTACCAGCGCCAACCTCGCTGCGCGGGTCCCAGCTCCTCGAGGTTCACCTGGTTCCACTGGGTGTCATCGAAATCCCGCGCTGCCCAGCGGAGATCATCGCCATCATGCTCCTTCCAACCCTGGTCCAACTCGACCAGACCGGATCGCCATTGCGTCAACGGAGCGGGCGCCACGGCCCAGGCACATGGGCTCGCCCAGAGGAGCGAGACCGCGACGAGCATGAACCCATGTGTTCGGGAGGGCGGGCCGATGCGCCCGAGCCTACGCCTTGTCTGCCAAAAACTAGTGAGCGAACTGAATAGCATGTGTCCCTATTTTGCCTTGCCTCCCTATTGGAGTCAGAAAACCTGGTTGAGTGACAACGCCCCGGGCGAGAGCTGCACGCTTCCCAGCTAGCGCTTTCGAACTGTTCCGGTGTTCTTGTCACTTTTCCAGCGCCCGGGGGATCAGGCGCTTCGTGGAGGTAGTGCAACATGGGCAACGAACGCACTCCTCATTGCAGCCGGTGCCGGGCTCGCATCGCGGCACCCCCCCCCGCGGTCGGAGTCAACCCTGAAACATCGAATCTTGATCGCCGGTGGTGGTTTCGCCGGCTTGTATGCGCCTGATTTGCGAGATTCACCAAGTGTTGCTGACGAACGGCCAAGGAAGCCATGCGCAGCCAGGTGAGATCACATAGAACAATGCCATTGAATGCCCATCCGCCAGTCACATTGGAGGCCAGCTTGTTGGAAGATTTACTGAATGGCAATTGGAGGGTGAATGCGGTCGAGAACGCATTCGTCTGGTTAAGGTCTGAGGTGCCATAGTCGAGTTTCCGGTTATATCGATGCGCCGAGTTGCAGTTGGCGCCCAGTCCGCAGCCGTCGTCGTTCGAATAGGCTTTGCCGATTACTCCAAGACTCAACCCGCTCAGCGACCCGGCTCCGGAGAACCTCATGCCCCTGCTCCTCGACGCCCACCGGATGCTCAACTTTCAGTCCGCTGCGCCTCGGACGATCCCCTCTTTCGTGAAGTTGTTCAGGGATGCCTTTCCGCAGGAAGCCGCCGCCGACAAGAGGGATCTGAAGACCCTCATTGGCGACGACACCGAGTTTCGCGTGGTTCATTGAGCGCGGCGCAGACGTTGCCGCACACAAGGAGGAGGGCTGAGACTCTCGGCTCAGTTTCGCTGCGCTGCGTATCGTACACAACACCCGGCGCACAACTTCCAGGGTGAAGTGAATTGTTCTAACCCGTCAGGAGCGCCGCGACAGGAGCACCAGGTCGGTCGCTTCCTCAGCATCTTTGAGGAGCGTCTTGCGTGGCGTTCCTAACCGAGCACGCATGGTCAGCCCACGAGCTAAATCCGTGACTTGGGTCGCGCGCGCGGCAACGGGAAAGTCAGATGGGATTTCTCCCGCCCTGATCCCGTCCCGGAAACGGCGCTCCAGCCTCGCCGCGCCGCCCGCGGCCGCATTCTGCAGGAACCGCTGAACCTCAGGGTCGTTCACAAGCGGCGCGACGCACATCATAAGGCATCCCCGGGCGGACCCTTTCTCGGTCGCACTCTCGACGGCGAACCTCAGAAAGCCCGCGATGGAGTCGCGAAGGCTCTGTGGCGCGAGGAGCGCCTTCGCGGCTAATCCGCCCTTCCTTTCCGCGTACGCCTTGAGGACGCGTAAAAATATCGCCCGCTTGTCTCCGAAGATGGCATACAGGCTTGGCCGTCCCACACCCATCCCTTCGACGAGATCGTCAATCGTCACTCCGTCGTAGCCTTTCGACCAGAACACCTGAGTCGCCTTTTCCAGCGCCCCCGCCTCGTCGAAGCTTCGCGGTCGTCCCCGCGGCCTGGCGGTTTTTTGAATCATTTAGTTCACAACTCCTTGACATCCTTCCTGTCGCTATTATAAAACCAAATAGTTCGAAACGAGCAAATTGATTGTGGCCTCGTGGGGCCTTACAACCTGACCTTTACCCTTTCACCATGGAGACGCCCATGGGATATCCGATGGCTCTCGTCACCGGCGCCACCTCCGGGCTCGGCCATGCACCAGGCCGTCTGATCGCCAAAGAGGGCTGACACAAGATCATCATCACCGAGCGCAGCCTGGCCCGGATTCAGGACACGACCGCTCGGCTCGCGGCTGAGACCAAGACACAGGTCTTCACGCTGGAACCGGATTAACACGCGCCAGCCTGCGTCCGGTCCGCGCTCGCCGCGTTGGTCAAGCAAGGTCGCCCAATACCGAGGTGGTCCCAGGTAGCGCGGGCTCACTGCGGCTGACACGGTGGCTTCTGAGGCCCCCTGATCGGCCATCATCAACTGACTGTCGAATTGCTCCATTCCGCAAGTAACTAACAACCTAAGAAGGTGAAGAAATGAACGAAAGTGTCGTAATAACCGGAGCAAATGCTGGTCTCGGGAAAGAGACTGCCCGACAGTTCGCATTGAAGCAAGAAACAAAAAAGGTGATCCTTTTTTGCAGAAATCGCACGAGAGCGGAGGCAGCAAAGAGAGACCTTGAGGAGAAAACGGGGAAAAGGGTTTTTGAAATTGTTATAGGAGATGTTACGGATGCAGATTCCGTACGAAAAGCGATCGAGGAGATAAAGGAACCGATTGATGCAGTCGTTTTAAATGCGGGCGGAACAATCGGGAAAACGGCCGCGAACCCTACGCCTTCCGGCATGAATCAATTAGCTGCCACGAATATCTTAGGCAATGTGGTCTTGGTGGATGAGCTGATCAAACGGAACAAGTTACGGAAAGCAGTTCTAGCAGTCAGTGCGGAAGCTGTTCCAGGCGTAAAGATGCTCGGAGTAAAACGAGTTTCAATGAGCACTTCTTCTGTCGATGAGTTCGCTGCTGTTCTCGATGGCTCGTTTTTCGGTAAGAAGTTCGTGGCACTGAACGCATACTCCTATGTCAAGTATGCGGAAACCATGTGGGCGTTATCCATGGCAAGAAAGTATCCCAAGCTTAAGTTTGTTGCTGTGAGCCCAGGGAATACAAAAGGAACTCAGGCGGCAGACAGCCTCCCGCCGCCAATGCGGTTCATGCTGAACTTTGTGATGATGCCTATCGTCTTCCCTTTGATGGGCGAAATGGTACATACGCTGAATGTAGGTGCAAGACGCTTTGTAGATGCCATCTCTGATGACCGGTACAAGAGCGGCGTTTTCTATGCCAGTAAAGAGGGTAAGTTGTCAGGCGACATGGTGGACCAGAGCACCTTCTTTACCGATTTGAAGAACACTTCATTTCAGGACAACGCCTACGAGGCGATTCATCGCTTCATAAATTAGGCGCCACGAGGCTCTCCGACCGGGAACAAATATTGAAGGCGAGCATACCGGGTGTGTGGCCGAACGCTTCTACAGCGATAATACCGGTCACGCGTACAGCGGGACGAAAGCAGCTCTGCGATCTTTCGTTCGCACCTGGACCATGGAACTGAAGGATCGAGGTATCCACGGCTTGTTCGGGTCGAAAGAGGCTACAGAGGCAGGAAAGGCGCAATTCGTGACGGCGACTCCGCTTGGCAGGATGGGCCGGCCCGAGGAGATCGCGGCGGCAGCGCTCTTTCTGGCATCGAGTGAGGCCAGCTTTATTACAGGCATCGATCTCGTCGTGGATGGCGGCTTAAGCGCTGTTTGAACGAAATCAAGCTTTGCAACCAATCAGGAGCGAACAAATGAAGATCCAAAGAATCGTCACTGCCGAGGGCAGGACTGGCGTAGCCACTCGAACCGATCATCGACACAGCAACAGCTGACTTTCTCACCAACATTTGGGGATTCGACAAAGTTCCCGTTTTGCCGCTGACGCTAGGTCAAGCAGACGTTCGGCAAGCTCGATGTGCTGTTCGTCAACGCGGGACTAGGGCGATTTGTCCCCTTTGAGTCAGTGACCGAGCAAGGCTACGACGAGATGCTCGACCTGAACGCCAAGGGACCGTATTTTATCGTCCGGAAACTGGCGGCGCTCATGCCCGAGGGAAGTTCGGTGGTCTTCACCACTTCGATCGCCAACGTGAAGGGGGATGCCGAACTTGAGCGCCTATGCCGCTGCCAAAGCATCTGAGGTCGGAATCGGTAACCCGAAAATATTGAAACCTGACTTGTTCATCGAACAAACGATCGATGGGCACGACAGTCGCATACACGATAAATCGCAGCAATCGGCCGCCCGGTTCGTGAAAGGTTGCAGGGGGTTGCGGAGGTGCGCCACTCCTGCGCAACCGACAAGCCCTCAATGCGGCTTCGCGTCTGGAAATTCTTCTTTAGTCGTTAAACAAATGAGCGGCGTGAGTGATCGCTGCTCCTGCTCTCATCGCCGCAGCAACTGTCGCTGTTTCAGAGAGCATCTTGTCTGTCGCAC
>JASLEQ010000568.1 GCA_030151135.1 Candidatus Sulfotelmatobacter sp.
ATTTCTTTCCCGGGCTGCGCGGCGTCGGATTCATGAGCGAGCAAGGTGCGCAAAAGATTTTTGCCGGATCGCCGAAGAGCCTGGATCAGGTGTTCGACACAGCCCGCCAGAGCAAGCCCCAGGCGTTTGCCTTGCCCGGGCGCGCGCATATCCATACCGTGGCGACGCAGACGGCTATACAGAGTGGAAACATCGTCGCGGAATTGAAGGGCTCCGATCCGAGTTTGCGCGAGCAGTACGTGGTGTATACGGCCCACGTGGATCATCTCGGGATCTGCCCCGCGGTGGAAGGAGACGATGTTTGCCATGGCGCGCTCGACAATGCGTCGGGTACGTCGACGTTGCTGGAGATTGCGCGTGCTTACGCAAACTTGCCGAAGGCGCCGAGACGATCGGTGCTGTTTGTGTTCGTGACTGGAGAAGAGATGGGATTGCTCGGTTCGGATTACTTCGCACACTATCCGACGGTGCCGCTGAAGTCGATCGTCGCGAATGTCAACATGGACGGAGCTCCCGGCGAATTCTACGCGATGAAAGATATTGTGCCGCTGGGCGCGGAACATTCGACATTGGGGAATGACGTCGCTGAGGCGGGGAAAGCGCTCGGGTACGGGATCGGGGAGGATCCGATGCCGGAAGAGAATGGTTTTATCCGCAGCGACCAGTATTCGTTTGTGCTGCAGGGTGTGCCCGCGGTGAACGTGACGGACGGAGTGCATCCGACGGATCCATCGATTGATGGGCTGGCGGTGCAGAAGAAATGGCTGGTGACGCGGTATCACACGCCGCTGGACAACATGGATCAGCCGATGGACTTCGAGGCCATGGCGAAGGGTGCAGTGCTCAATTTCCTGGTCGGATATCGCGTGGCGCAGAATGACGCGACCCCGGAGTGGCACAAGGGGGATTTCTTCGGAACTACGTTTGGGCCGCGTCACGCGGGAAACAGCGCCGGAAAGTGAGTCCGGCGCTTTACTCTACGGGCTTGGGGTTGCGCTCCGTGAATCCCCATTGATGCCAGTACGGGTAGATCGGCGTAACGACGCTGGCTTTATCGAGTTTCGAGACTTGCTCAGCCGTCAGGTTCCAGCCGGCGGCAGCGAGGTTCTGGCGGAGTTGCTGCTCGTTGCGGGCGCCCATGATGACAGTCGAGATGGTGGGGCGCTGCAGCAGCCAGTTGAGCGCGACCTGCGGAACGGTTTTGCCGGTTTCTTTTGCGACTTCTTCGAGCGCGTCCACCACACGATACAGGTATTCGTCTTGCACCGGCGGACCCATGTCGGCCGTTTTATGCAAACGGCTTTCTGCGGGTAATGGCTGGCCCCGGCGAATCTTGCCGGTGAGGCGTCCCCAGCCCAGCGGGCTCCAGACGAGCGCGCCGACGCCTTGATCGAGGCCCAGCGGCATCAGTTCCCATTCGTACTCGCGGCCGATCAGGGAGTAGTAGACCTGGTGTCCGACATAGCGCGACCAGCCGTAGCGGTCGGCGACGTCGAGAGACTTCATCAAATGCCATCCGGAGAAGTTGGAGCAGGCGATGTAGCGAACCTTGCCTGCCTTCACCAGATTGTCGAGCGTGCTTAGGACTTCTTGCACTGGGGTGAGCGCGTCGAATCCGTGCAGGTGATAAATGTCGATGTAATCGGTGCCGAGGCGGCGCAGGCTGGCTTCGCAGGCCTGGATCAAGTGAAATCGCGAGGATCCGACATCATTGGGGCCCTTGCCCAGTCGGAATGTCGCTTTGGTTGAGAGCAGAACTTTGTCGCGGCGATTGGCGATGGCCTTCCCCAGAATGGTTTCGGATAATCCGTCAGAGTAAATGTCGGCGGTGTCGAACAGATTCACGCCGGCATCGAGGCAGATATCAATGAGCCGCGTGGCCTCGGCGACGTCGCTGGCGCCCCAAGCTTTGAAGAACTCGTTTCCCCCACCAAACGTTCCCGTACCGTAACTGAGGACCGGGACCTTCAGTCCAGACTTGCCTAGCTGTCGAAATTCCATAGGTCTATGATGCCGCAGCATTCTCCAGGTGGCAAAAAGGTTTCTGTCCGCTTTCGGACGATAAGAATCGCAAAGGGACACTTTAAAGACGGGTGCGTCAATTAAGTGATGGGCCAGCAACGGAAATCATGGCCCCGATATGGACAACGAGTTGCTGATCCTCAGGGAAGTCTTGAGGGAGAACTATGCTATCGACCCTGATGCAGGATCTTCGTTTCGCACTTCGTCAGTTACGCAAGTCGCCTGGATTTACGCTGACTGCGGTTCTAACGCTGGCGCTGGGGATCGGCGCGAATGCCGCGGTTTTCACACTGGTGCATGCCATCCTGTTGAAGAACCTTCCAGTCGCCAGCCCAGAAAACCTGGTGAAACTCGGCGATCAGGTTATGTGCTGCGTCGGTTTTGGACGTCCCGACGACGGCGACTACGCGATGTTCTCGACCGCCGTTTATGAGCACATCCGGAAGAATGCGCCTGAGTTCGAGGAATTGGCGGCCATGCAGGCGGGATTTACGTACAGGCCCGTGGTCGTTCGTCGCGCTGCGAGCCAGGAAAGTGCGCGATCGGTGATGGGCGAGTTCGTTTCCGGAAATTATTTTCGTACTTTCGGATTGAAGCCCGCGGTCGGGCGTTTGTTCGCAGATGAGGACGATGCCAAGGGAGCCCCCTTCAGTGCAGTGATGAGTTACGAAAACTGGAAGAACAAATACGCCGGCGATCACTCCGTCGTCGGCAGCACGTTCTATGTGAATACAAAGCCGGTAACCATAGTCGGTGTTGCGCCGGAGCACTTTTACGGTGACCGCCTGACCAGCACACCTCCCGATTTTTATTTGCCAATTCAGTCGATGCCGCCCTTGGCAAACGTGCAGTTCGTGAACGATCCGGATGGAAACTGGCTATACATAATCGGACGAGTGAGGCCCGGTGTCTCCCGACCGCAATTGCAGGCGAAGTTGAGCGGACTGCTGCGGCAGGTGCTCGCGAGCACGCGCACGTATTCAAAGAAGGAAGATCAGGCGGCGCTGGCGCGCGCGCATGTGGTCCTTACTCCGGGAGGGGAGGGCATTCAGACCATGCAGGATGGATATGCGTCGCAGTTGCAGCTTCTGATGTGGATTTCAGGTCTGGTTCTGCTGATTGCCTGCGCAAACATCGCGAATCTGCTTCTCGCTCGCGGCATGGCGCGCAAAACGGAAATCTCAGTGCGGACTGCGCTCGGTGCGGGCCGCATCCGAATCGTGCGGCAGTTGCTGACTGAGAGCGTGGTCTTGGCAGGACTCGGGGGGCTTGCCGGCATAGCCGTCGCATATGCGGGAACCCAAATGTTATTGGCCCTCGCATTCACCGATACCGCGAGCCTGCCTATCCATACAACTCCATCGCTACCCGTACTGGCCTTCGCCTGCGGACTGTCGATACTGACTGGGGTTTTATTTGGTATCGCGCCGGCATGGCTCGCATCAAAATCGGAACCCGTCGACGCGCTTCGCAGCGGCGCTCGCGCAACCGGAGGCTCCAGCCTGTTGCAGCGCGGACTCGTTGTGTTTCAGGCAGCTTTATCACTAGTTCTTCTGGTGGGCGCTGGTCTTTTTTCACAGAGCTTGAACAAATTACAACACAGCAACCTGGAACTGGACTCCACCAACCGCTACGTAGTGCACATCAATCCGCAAGCTGCGGGGATTTTGCCACATGAACTTGGTGGGCTTTATCGCGCCATCGAGGATCAATTTCATGCCATAGCGGGCATTGAGAAGGTCGGGATCGCGTCCTATACGCCAATGGAGGACAACAATAACGGCTGGGACGTAGAGGTCGAAGGACGGCCCGAACTCGATCTTCAAACTTCCAGTATCCGCGTGGGGCCCGAGTACTTCGATTCTGTGGGAACGCGCGTCCTGATGGGCCGCAGCATCGGGATTCAGGACACTGCTGACTCTCCGATCGTAGCGGTAGTAAACGAGACTTTCGTGAAGAAGTTCTTCAGACCCGGTGAAAATCCAATCGGCCATTACTTCGGAAGCTCCAGTGATACGCACGAGTATGAAATTGTGGGCGTTGTTGCGGACACCGTCTATCAGGACGTGCGCTGGAAAGATCACCTGATGTATTTCACACCCTTGTTGCAGCGCGCCGGCCGCGTTAAAGGACCCATCGACGAGGATGAAGGGATGTACACCGGCGCATTCGTTCTCAAAGCCACCCATCCCATGCCTGATATGGAATCGCTCACCCGTCGCACGCTTTCCCAGATCAATCCGAATCTCGCGGTGGTGAAGTTCCAGACCTTTAACCAGCAGATCGCCGATCAATTCACGCAGGACCGCATGCTGGCGCGGCTCACCATGCTGTTTGGCGTGCTGGCGCTGCTGCTGGCGATGATCGGGCTTTACGGCGTGAGCGCTTACTCTGTCGCGCGGAGGACATCGGAGATCGGAATCCGTATGGCGCTTGGCGCGGAGCGCGGGAAAGTGGCAATCATGGTCATGCGATCGGCAGTAATCCAAGCTGGTCTGGGGCTGATCATCGGAGTTCCGATCGCGTTCGTGTGTGTGCGATTCGTGAAAGCGCAGCTGTATGAGGTTACGAGCGTCAACGCTGCGTTACTTCTGACCGCCGTTTTGACTTTGATCGTGTCGGCATCGTTTGCCGGATGGATTCCGGCGCGGCGCGCAGCTTCGATCGAACCGGCGACGGCATTGAGAAACGAATGAGCAACGCCGACCGGATACTCGAAGTTCGACTGCCCCATTTCGACGCGACGTTCGGTCACGGCCGGTCATGCAGTGAGATTTGGCCAGCGGGTGTCATTGCCAACGACCGCGTTT
>JASLEQ010000575.1 GCA_030151135.1 Candidatus Sulfotelmatobacter sp.
GCACGACGAGACCGCCGCAGCCACCCAGAATGTCGGGTCTGGCTCAAAACCACCCCTAAATCGCATTTCGACCACCTGTGGAAATCGTCAAATTGAGCGAATTCGACGCCTTCTCTCATTCCCACTTTGGGAACCTCTCCCACGCTTTCCACTAACCCATGCGCCCTCAACTCTTTGCCGACCTTCCGCGCTCAAAAGTTTTCCACAATATTTATTTTTAAGTTGTGACACATAACCTTTACCGAGGATTTCAGAACTGCCAAAGTGAGACTATGCACCAACGGCCCACGACTTATCCTCAACTTAGTAAGTCCACCCGCAATTATTCTCCCAGGCACAGCGCGAACCAAACGCCGGCGCAAGCCGCAGTCCCCTCGGGCCGTCATCTCCCCGCTGCGGTGAGTCACAACTTCCCCCCAAGGGAACAACCAATCGAGAACTTCGTCCCTCAGAGTGACTCAGCGCCTCAGGCGTCTTCCGAACCGACAGGCCAGAAAGCATCCACGACCCAACAAAACTCCGCGGCTGAAGAAGCCCAAAAAATCTCAGCGACCTCAGCGAACTCGCCGGATCAAGCTTTTCCGGCTACGCCCCAGTCGAACACGACGCTGGAAGCCCTCCGAACCCGCATTAAGTCCTTAGTTTTGAATAATTTACTTACAAGTCCTTTGCTTACAAAGTTTTACGTCGATCTCGTTATTCACAATCTTCCTAACTCCAATGCTGCCAAGCTTTTCCGGCGGCACTACCAAAAAATTCTCGACAGGATATCAACTATGCCAAACCTAAAAACTTGTACTCATATCAAGGTCTCCGGCGTCCGTTGCGGCGCAGCTCCTCTGCGCGGAGAGCAATTCTGCTACTTCCACCAGCAAGCCCATCGCAGCGTCCGCCGCCCGCCGTTTTCGCGCCTGCATCCCATCGCCATCATCGAAGACGAGGACGCCATCCAGGCCTCGCTCATGGAAGTCATCAATGGACTCGTCCGCAACACCCTCGACACCAAGCGTGCCGGTCTCATCCTGCGCGCCCTGCACATCGCCGTGAAAAATGCCGGACGCGTCCGCCTCGAAAGCCACGTCGATCAAAAGGTCCGCGAGATTCCCGCCTACGCCGTTCCGACCGAAGAAATGCTTGACCCCATCCCCACCGAGTCCGGATCGCGCGTCGTCCTCGACGAGCAAGCCGAACTGCCCGCCGTTGCCGCCAAAGAACCGCAAACCATCGATCCCGAACGCCCCCACTGGAACGAAAAGTTCGAAGATGGCGGCCGGGTCCTTGCCCGCCAGACCGCGTCGAAAAAGGCAGCGGCGCCTGCTCCCACTCCTCCAGTTCGCGTGGAAACAGCCGTCCGCCCGGCCGCACCGAAGCCATCCGTGCCCGCCGCCAGCGCCAACATGATTTCTCCGCTCGACGCTTCACGGCCTCGCCCGAACGCCTCCGTCCCTGCACCAGGTCCACGCAAGCCGCCGATAACGGCGGGCGCTAAACCCACGCCTCCGGCCATTCCTCCGGGACGTCATCGATCCCAGCGCGCAACCGCCGGTTAACAAAAAGACGGAAGCCAGCACGAGCGCGCAAAAAAAATCCCACCCTACGACCAGCGTGCAGGGTGGGTCACTTCGATCATTAGGCGGGTCGAGAGATCAGTAATGGTCGCGGTCGTGATCGCGATCGTTATAGTCCTGCTGATCGTGCCAGCGATGCTCGTCCTCATCCCACCACCGATGATTTTCCTGCCAGCAGCGCTCGCGCGCCTCATGAAGCCTCTGGCGTTTGTCAGCGGCTTCACGGCTGTCGCGGCCATGACGCTCGATGGCTTCGTGCAGTTCGTGATCGGCGTGCTGGATTCGGTGCTGGCACTCCTCCGGACTCTCGGCGTGCGCCTTTGGTGCCGCTGTGAATAACAAAAGGCCCGCCAGCGCTGCTGTCGTCATGATCGATGCCACCGAGAAGCCCAGCGCGCCCCCAATTCTCTTGTCAAAATTCATGCGAATTCCTCCATTGGTTTTAAACACACTGCCAACGAAACTAGCGGAACCCCACCCTATCGGACGATCCGGTGGATGCCGTAGGCCACCCGGCTTTCTTCACGCTGCCGCCTTCCAAATTGTCCGTGGTCTCTCGCCCATGCCGGGTCCTCCGCGCCCCGGTATTCAGGCTTCCTACGGAACCCGCTCCACCTTCAAAGTCTTTGCAGGGGGCCACTGGTAAAATGTCGAGATACTTCTATGTTTGAGAATCTTCAGGAAAAATTACAGCGCGCCTTCAAGACGCTTCGCGGACAGGCCAAGCTCACCGAAGAGAACATCGACGAGGCGCTGCGCGAAATCCGGATGGCCTTGCTTGAGGCCGACGTCAACTTCAAGGTCGTCAAGCAACTCATCGATCAGATCAAGGCCAAGGCGATCGGCACCGACGTCATGACCGCGCTGTCGCCCGGAGAGCAGGTCATCAAGATCCTGCGCGACGAGCTCGTCGAGATCCTGGGCAAGGACACGGCTCGCGTGAAGTTCGCGTCTCAGCCTCCAACCGTCATCTTGATGGCCGGGCTGCAAGGTTCCGGTAAGACCACCACCTCGGGCAAGCTCGCGCATTGGCTGAAGCAGGGCGGACACCGTCCGCTGCTGGTGTCGGTCGACGTCTATCGCCCAGCCGCGCGCGAGCAGCTGAAAATTGTGGCGCAGTCCGTAAAGGCCAATCTCTATGAAGGCCAGGTCGACGGGGCCAACACCGCGACGGTCGAGCGACTGGTGAAAGAAGCGCGGCGCGAGGCCATCGTGACCGGGTGCGACACCCTGATCGTCGATACCGCGGGCCGCTTGCACATCGACGACGACCTGATGGACGAAATGCAGTCGCTGAAGAAACTGCTGAATCCATCGGAGATTCTCTTCGTCGCGGACTCGATGACTGGACAAGATGCCGTCCGCTCGGCGGAAGAGTTCCACAAGAAGTTGTCGCTGACCGGAGTTGTCCTCACAAAAATGGACGGCGATGCTCGCGGCGGCGCGGCACTGTCGATCCGCCAGATCACCGGTCAGCCCATCAAGTTCATCGGCATCGGCGAAAAATACGACGCGCTTGAGCCCTTCCATCCCGACCGCATCGTCTCGCGAATCCTCGGCATGGGCGACATCCTGTCGCTGATCGAGCGCGCTGAAAAGCAGATCGACAAGAAGAAAGCCGAAGAGATGGCCACCAAGGCGCTCTCAGGCGACGGATTCTCGCTGGAAGACTTTCGCGATCAGCTGCGCTCAGTGAAGAAAATGGGATCGATGAAGAGCCTGATGGGCATGCTGCCCTCGATCGGTCCGTTCTCCGGATTGCAAAAAGCCGCGGAAAATGTCGACGAAAAGCAGATTGATCGCGTCGAGGCCATCATCAATTCCATGACGAAACATGAGCGCAACCACCATGAGGTCATCAATGGCAGCCGCCGGAAGAGAATCGCGCGCGGATCGGGAACCACGATCCAGGAAGTGAATAATCTTCTTCGCCAGTACGCGCAGATGAAAAAGATGTTCAAGCAGATGGGCAAGCCCAGCTTTGCCCGCAGATTGGCCGGCATGAAAATGCCGGGAATGTAAGTCCCAGTTGGCGGCGATTCAGTTCTCAGCGTCCCGTTCGAGGCGCGGAATTACTGCTCTGAGCAGCGCCTCGAAAATGGTTCTTACACGCTCTCCCGTCTCCATAACTTCGGCGTGAGAGAGCGGTTGGTCGAGGATTCCCGCTGCCATGTTTGTCACGCACGAAATGGCGAGGACTTCCAGTCCCATGTGGCGGGCGGCGATCACCTCGGCGACCGTCGACATTCCCACCAGGTCGGCGCCGATGCGTCGCAGATATTCAATTTCCGCGGGCGTCTCATAACTCGGGCCGAGCAGCCCCGCATAGACTCCTTCATGCAAGGTCAGGTTCAGCTTGGCCGCTTCTTCGCGCGCAATCTGGCGGTAGGCGCGGGAATAAGTGTGCGTCATGTCCGGAAAGCGAACGCCGAAGCGGTCGTCGTTCGGACCGACAAGAGGATTCGCTCCTTGCAGGTTGATGTGGTCGCGTAGCAGGACGAGCGCTCCTTGCGAATAGCTGAGATTGATGCCTCCGGCAGCGTTGGTGAGGATCACCGATTTGATCCCCATCCGCCCAAAGACGCGGATCGGAAATGCGACCTGCTGGGCGGAATATCCCTCGTATTGGTGCACGCGGCCCTGCATCGCGGCGACCGGAATTTCTCCGGCTCTGCCGATCACCATTCTGCCTGCGTGTCCAATGGCGGTAGATTGCGGGAACGATGGAATCTCCGCATACGGAACGCGCACAGCTTCCGTAAGGGAGTCCGCAAAGCCGCCAAGCCCGGACCCGAGCACGAGTCCAATGTTCGGCTGGAGCGGACTTCGTTGCCTGATAAGTTGCGCGGCTTCGTCGGCGAGCGTGAAGTGGTCGGTCATCGTTTCTGATCTTTTGAAAATGACCGCGTCGTCAATTACAGGTCGCCGTCGGCCAGATATCGGCCGTGGCCGTTGCGGTCCAGCCAATCATACAGAAACGTCTGGTAAAGATAAGACGCCACGATTTCTTCTCCGAGTTCGTGGCTGTCGGTGCAGATGAAGGGCACACGCAGACCGGTAAGCACGGCAATCAGGGATTGTGTGATCCGATTAGGATTGGCCGCGCGATACGCATATTCGGATTTGATTTCCGTGAGTGATGATGTGACGACGAGCAGGCTATGCGGGAGATCGGCCATGCGGCGCAGGCGATTGATAAATACCGCCCGGTTCGTGGTGAACGAACAGATCAGGTCGGCGAGATCTTTGCGCTCGACAACGCAAGTGTCTTCCATCCCTTTGACCGAATAGTCGCCAAGTCGCAAGGCCCGGTGCTCGATCTTGGCAAACCATCCTCGGAAGCGGCGGAAGGAAAGAGGATTCTGCTCGCGGGTATCGACGACCGCCACGGGAAGCGGCGTGCGGAGTTGCGTCCCTCCGCGCTCTGGAATCACGGGGAGCGGCGGATGCGGGATCGGCGTGGTCTTCGTCCATGCCGCGCTCCACGCGAGCGGAGCCGGGATGAGAGTGCGTTTGCGCGGCATTGCCAGGAATAACCGTCTTGAACTCATCATACCTGCGGAGATCCGCGATGGAATAAACAGCTCAAATCATCCCGATATTCGAGGAAATTCGAGGTGGTTTTAAGCCCTGCCTGCGGTGTTCGGGTTTCGTAACAAGAGCCCAATTCTCCGGCTAGGAAGGGCGGAATCCGGTAGCCTGAAACAACTGGAGACCGCATCTTTCGCGCGCGTGGGAACGGGGTCTCGGGGTAATCATTGACAGCTTCTCCTGCCCTGTCACACGACGGGCCTGATTTTCGTGTGCTCTTTGAGTCTGCTCCGGGCTCTTACCTCGTATTCACTCCCGATCTTAGGATTGTGGCAGCGAACGAGAGCTTTCTAAAAACCACGATGACGCTGCGTGAAGAGATTCTTGGCCGTCATCTCTTTGAAGTTTTTCCTGAAAATCCTGACATTCCAGAGGCCGCCGGCATCGCGAACATCACCGGCTCGATCGAGCGCGTGCTGCAGAACCACTTGCCCGATGCCATGGAGGTCCAACGATATGATCTGCGCAAACCCGAGAGCCACGGCGGTGGTTTTGAGGAAAGACACTGGGCATCCATTCATTCACCGGTGCTTGGAACCAACGGGGAAGTGGCCTACATCATCACGCGCGTCGAGGACCTGACGGAGTTTGTGCGCTTGAAGGGAGCGAGCAAACAACCGGGAGAGTTGGCGGAGTCGATTCGCAACCGCACGTACCAGGCAGAAGCTGAGCTCTATTTACGAGCCACCCAGATCGCCGAAGCCAACCGCTTACGGCTGGATTCGATGGGACGCATGGCTGGCGGTATCGCCCATGACTTCGGCAACTTACTCAATATCATTCTGGGTTATACAAAGCTCCTGCAAGACGATATCGCCGAAGAGAATTCGGTGAAGAGCGGGCTGACGGCGATCGAGCGAGCCGCCGAATCGGCCGCGGGACTGACCCGCCAGTTACTCGCCTTCAGTCGCCAGCAAGTGCTCGAACCGCGGGTGGTGAGTCCAAATGAAGTCATCACCGGCATTCAAACTCTTATCGAGCGGGTTATCGGAAGTCGGATCGAACTTGAGATTGCATTGGCTCCCGATCTCGGACGCATAAGGGTCGATCCCACACAATTCGAACAGGTCATTATCAATCTGGTGATAAACGCCCGCGATGCGATGCCGCGCGGCGGCCATCTGATCATTCAGACCCGCAACGTCGAACTCGACGAGGCTTATATCCTCGATCATCCCGGCGTGCCGCCCGGAGTGTATGTCAGCCTGGCAGTCAGCGATACCGGGGTCGGAATTCGCCGCGAGTTGCAATCGCAAATTTTCGAGCCATTCTTCACGACGAAAAAAGGAAAAGGCACCGGTCTGGGACTTGCCACTGTGTATGGCATCGTGCGGCAAAGCGGCGGATATGTGTCTGTCTATTCCGAGCCTGGGATGGGGACAAACTTCCGGATTTATCTGCCAGCAGTGAGCGGGCCGGTTGAGAAGCCGGCGCAAAAAACGCCAGAAACCTCGCTACAAGGCGCAGGCGAGACGATCCTGCTGGTGGAGGATGAGGCGCCGTTGCGAGAGTTGTTTCAGACAATGTTAGAGCGGAGTAATTACCGCGTGTTGTGCGCGGGAAATCCGAAAGAAGCACTGCAACTTGCCCGATCGCATCCGGTCCCGATCCACCTGTTGATCGCCGACGTGGTATTGCCGGAGGTGAATGGTCCGGGGCTGGCGGAACAATTTGCTCTCATTCGCCGGGAATCGGAAGTCCTTTTCATCTCGGCTTTCACCGAGCAGATGATTTCCCGCCAGGGCAAACTCGCTGCTGGAATCAACTTCCTGCAGAAGCCGGTCTCCCATAACGATCTTGCGCGGAAAGTTGGCGAGATCCTGCGTAATGGCCGGGCCGGTTCCCGGAAGAGCGTCGATTAAGATCGTTCAAATCTCTTCTCCAATTCCAAGAATGCGAATACAAGATCCACTTGTTCGCCCGCCGAGTACGCTAGGAAACCCTGGGGCCGAAGAAGAACACTCGACGAAGCCTTGAGCTGAGGTGCTGCGCACTCAGTCCTCTTGGTGACGTTTTCTGCCTCTGCTACATTGATTGCTTATGTCCCAGGTGCTTACGAAGACGACGCGCAGTTTTGCCAGCGATAACAATGCCGGAGTGCATCCGGAGGTGATGGAGGCGATTGCCCGCGCCAATCAAGGACACGTTGTCGCTTACGGAGACGACCCGTACACGCGGTCGGCAATCGCCAAGTTCGAAGAGCATTTCGGATCGGGGATCAGCGTCTTCTTTACGTTCAATGGCACCGGAGCGAACGTGCTTGGATTGCAAGCAATCAACCGCCCGTATCATGCGGTGCTTTGCAGCGATTACGCGCACATCTATACCGACGAATGCGGAGCGCCGGAAAAGCATACGGGATGCAAGCTGATTCCGCTGGCGCATCAGGATGGGAAGATCGCGGTGGATCAGGTTCGGCATGCGTATCACGGGATTGGCGACCAACATCACGTGCAGGCGCGGGTTGTGTCGATCACGCAGTCGACGGAGATGGGGACGGTGTATCGACCGGAGGAGGTTCGGGCGCTGGCCGATTTTGCGCATCAGCATGACATGTTCTTGCACATGGACGGGGCGCGCATTGCCAACGCTGCCGTGACCCTGGGACAGACGCTGCGGGAGGCTACACGCGATCTGGGAGTGGATGTGCTGTCGTTCGGCGGAACGAAGAACGGGATCATGGGCGGCGAGGCCGTGGTATTTTTCGATCGCAGCCTGGCGTCGGACTTCCTTTACTTACGCAAACAAGGGATGCAGTTGAATTCGAAGATGCGCTTTGTGGCGGCGCAGTTCGAGGCATTGCTGACGGGCGATCTATGGAAGCGCAGCGCGGCGCACTCCAACCGGATGGCGAAGGTGCTCGAGGGCGAAGTACGGAAGATTCCGCAGGTGCGAATTGTCTGGAACGTTGAGGCGAATGGAGTGTTCGCCCAAATTCCGGGGCATGCAATCGAGAAGATCAAGGAACGATACTTCTTCTATCCGTGGATCGAAGAAGAGTGCATTGTGCGCTGGATGTGCTCGTTCGACACGACAGAGGAAGATGTTAGAGAGTTCGTGAAAGTGGTGGCGGAGGCGGTGAAAGGCTGAGTTAGGGCGGTCCCCGGTCGTGCTATTGCATTTTGGTCTTTATTTGGCTACATTTGGCGGAATCCAGCCGTAGTGCGCGTCCCCAGCCGCTCGGTCCCAGGAGCTAGCATGATTCGGAAGTGGTTCGGAACGGTGTTACTGGCACTGGTTGGTCTTGTTTTGCTAAATACTTCGGGATGCGCCCGCGACCAGAAGCTGGTTTCCATCAATCTGTCTCCTGCAGACGGGTTCGTATTTGCGGGGCCCGGCGCAGCTGGCCAATTCACCGCGTACGGCAACTACATCCATCCTCCCGAATCGAAGGACATTTCGACTCAAGTTACCTGGACCCTCAACATCAAGAACTTCGGTACCGTCTCGTCAGACGGACTTGTCACCTACACACGAGCAGACGGATGTGGGTTCGGACAGGTCACCGCTACATTCAACAACAGCGACGGTTCAGTCATAACAGCCACGGCTCCCGTTTCCGGGGCCAACAGCGCGAACGCAAGCTGCCAGTGAGGCGCGATCGCTCCTCTATATCGCTACT
>JASLEQ010000626.1 GCA_030151135.1 Candidatus Sulfotelmatobacter sp.
ACTCTGCCAGAGAGGGCGACCACCCAGGTGCGGTCCGCGGACAATCCCGAACTGCTAAAGGCTCTGAAATCAAACCTCCTGGACTTGCAATTGAAGCGTACCCAGTTGTTGACCAAGTTCGAGCCGGGCCATCGCCTGATACAAGAAGTGGATCGGCAGATCGAGCAGGCGCAAGAAGCTATCCGGCAGGAGTCTGCGCATCCCCTGCACGACGAGACATCGGATCAGAATGCGCATTTCGAGTGGGCGAAATCGGAACTGGAGAAATCCGAGGTCGAACTCTCTGCACTCCACGCCAGGCAAGTAGCAGCGTCTCGGCAAACCGCCGCTTACCACCAGATTGCAGAAAAACTCGGAGCCGACGCCATCGCGCAGGATGACCTGCTGAGCAACGAAAAGACAGCACTTGAAAACTATCTTCTATATGTAAAAAAGCAAGAAGAAGCGCGGTTGAACGATGCGCTCGACGAGCGCGGAATTGTGAACGTCGCTGTCGCCGAGTGGCCCATTGTTCCGGCATTGCCCGTATGGTCGGCACCGATGGTGTTGGCAATTGGATTCTTTGCGTCAGGCGTCGCCGGAACGGCGGCCGCATTCGTGGCGGACTACATCGACCCCGCCTTCCGCGATGCAGAGGATATCCGGAGCTATTTAAATGCGCCGGTATTAGCCACATTGCCTCGAAGTTCCCGTGGGAGGTTGCCGGCATGAGGGCGGGCGTGATGAGCGCTGGGCTTTTTGGTATCACGGGGACGACCGAGGCAGTTAAAGAGCGGGAGCCCATACCGGCCGTAGTCGGTGGTCCGCGGGGCTGGGACCAGGATTCATTCGCAACCCAGCAGATTCGCACCCTGGTACGGCAAGTGTTTCAAGCGGACACGATTCCGGAGATTCGACAAGTGGTATTCAGCGCGGTAGATCGCGACACCGATGTCAGCGATATCTGCCAGCGACTGGGGCAAGCCCTTGCGTCCGAAACCGGAAAAGAAGTGGTTGTTGTCACGAGCGAGAACCAGACCGTGCATGGCGGTCCTATCCGAATGCCCTACGGACGCCGCGACGCAGTGCATGTCGGGGGGAACCTTTGGCGTCTTGTGGTTCCCCGCATCGCGACAAGTGATCAAAGCCGCGAGACGCTAGGGCTGCTGATGCAAAACGTCCGGCGAGAGTTCGGATTTTCAATCTTCGCGGGCTCGGTCGGAACTGGGCTTGAATGCTCGCGCATGGCAGAGTTCGCTGATGGCCTGGTGCTGGTGATCTCGGCGCTGCGTACAAGACGGGCTGCGGCGCGAAAAATGCTTGATGATCTGCGTGGTGCGCGTCTGCTCGGAACTGTGCTGCAAGACCGGGAATTTCCGGTCCCCGAAAAAATCTACCGCCGTTTGTAAAGGACTGCGATCCGGACTTGGTGCCGGAGGTAAGGAGCGTAAGTGTCTACGGTTTCAGTGCACGGGCGGCATGCGAAGACAGACGAGATGTGGGCCCGTTTGATTCCAGGAGAATACCCCGGATTCCAGGGAAAACGAAAGAAGCCTCCACAGTCCGTGCGGCATGGCCTGCACGAGATACCCGTCCGGCACGACGGCTGGAATCGAGATTCAACGCTTTCCGTTCTGTTGCCGCGGCCATTCCAGAGCCGGATGGCGAAACGGTGCCTGCATTCTTTGACGGTGGATTGTGCCTTGATCGTGCTTGATTGGCTTCTGGTGGGAGCGTTGCTGGTGCCGATGCGCGGCTTGTTCCCTCATCGGCGCGTATTTGAGTTCGCCCACGGAACCCCACTTTCTCTATTGGGTATTGCAGTTCTGCATGCGGCATTAATCACATTGATCGGCTATACGGAGGGGCTGTACTCGAGTGATTGCGATCCTGGGGAACGACGGAAGATCGTCGCAAAGTCGGTCGCGTTGGGTACCATTGTGCTTGGCTGTGGGCATCAATTGCAGGGCGCTACCTGGTCGATCGCCACACTTTTTGGTCTTGCTGGAACGTTGCACTTTGGCGCTCTGGCGTTTTGGCGACAGGGGCATCACCAGACAGCGGCTCGGCAGACCGCGACCGAACGGGCCGTGCTGATCATCGGGGGCGGAACAGTCGGCAGGCGCGTTGCTGCTTACCTGGAACAGCATCCCGCAGATGGGCGATCTCTATGCGGCATTTTGGATGATGAGCGCCCCCTTGGAGATGGCATCGTCGGACGCGTCGGAGAGTTGGCGCAAATCGCGCGTAGGGGGTTTGTCGAGGAAATTATCTTGGCGGGCCCGCAAGACCGGGAGCTGACGCGCTGGGTTTTCCAAGAGGCACGCCGCCTCCGCCTCGATGTAGAGGTCGTTCCGGAACTTTTCGGTTGCGATCCCGCGATGTCCGAGGTCGAGCACCTCGACGGCTTGCCGGTGATCTGCTTGCACTCTGAACGATTGCCTGCGGCGAGTTTGGTGCTCAAGAGAGTGGCCGATTTCGTGGGAGCAGGCATTGCCTGCCTCCTGATCTCGCCTCTCCTGGCTGTCATTGCGTTGGCGATCAAGCTGGATTCCGAGGGGCCCGTCCTCTACAGTGCCCAACGAGCCGGGCGCAAAGGCCGACTATTCCGGTGTCACAAGTTCCGGACTATGGTCACCAACGCTGATCAGCTGAAGCGTTCGTTACGGCAGAACAACGAGCGGTCTGGGCCGTTTTTCAAAATTACCGGCGATCCCCGCATCACGCGAGTCGGTCACATTCTTCGCCGTTACAGCCTCGATGAGCTTCCGCAGTTGCTCAATGTCCTGAAAGGTGAGATGAGCCTGGTGGGACCGCGTCCCCACCCACTTGACGATGTGGCTGGCTATGAACTGGAACATCTTGCCAGGCTCGATGTCACGCCGGGGCTTACGGGATTGTGGCAGGTCACCGCTCGTCGCGATCCCTCCTTTCAGCGCGGCATGGAGCTGGACCGGGAATACATCCGGACATGGAGTTTGGCGCTCGATCTGCGGATTTTGTTAAAAACCGTGACAGCCGTTCTGCAGGGGAGCGGTGAATGAGTGAATTGGTGTGCCGGACGCCGCTCACTCTCCGGCTAAAGAACAGGATCGAGTTGCCCGTCCTGGAGCTGCTTTTGAAGCCCCTGCATCTCCTGATCCGGGTCCCCACACTTCTTTTTCTTGGAGCGCTCGCTGCAATGCTGCTGCGCCATCCTGATGTGCAGTTCTACGAAATCGACCGCGTCGCGTTCTCGTTGCTGCTGATAGGCGTTGTCGCGCGTTTACTACTGCTACATCGAAAGCCCTTCTGGGATCGGGCGAGTTGGCCGATGTTGGCCGTTAGCCTGCTGGTTACAGGCAGCGCCGTTGCTCAACCCTTTGATCATGAAATGTGGAGTCTTCTGGCCTCAAAGTTCTTGGTCCCATATGCCATGTTTCAGATGGCCGCGCTTATTTTCACTACGGACAGGGAGCACAGGCGTTTCGAGATATTCGCTGTGCTGGTCGCGGGGTATCTGAGCTTTACCGCGATAGCGTTCCTTGCCGGCGCACACTCTCTGATATTCCCGCGGTTCATCCTCGATGAGAGCTTGGGCTTCCATGCCGATCGCGCCCGCGGTCCTTTGTTGCAGGCGGTTGCGAACGGCGTTTCCCTGACGATTCTGGGATTGCTCTCGCTGCATGCATACCGGCGACGGAGTGTCCGCAACTTCTGGAATGGTGCTCTGCTTTTTTCACTGCCGATCGCGATTCTGGCAACCATGACGCGAACGGTCTGGCTGACATTCGGCGGGGCGGTCGTTGCCTTGTTGATCATGTCGCAGAATCGGCGGCTCCGCGTTTTGGCATTGATCGCTGCCGCAGGCGCGACGCTTCTTGGAATCGCCGTACTCGCCACTTCGCATGAGCTCTCCTCGACCGTGAGCGACCGCTGGGAAGAGCAGGGGCCAGTCGATTTCCGGAAGGCTGTCTATGCGGGCGGCTGGGAAATGTTTTGGGAACATCCGCTCGCGGGATGGGGCTTTCATCGCATGCCATCCGAGTTGCCCCGGTACGTCAGCGGATACGACCAGAAGATTCTGTTCCCCCATAACACGTACCTGGAACTGCTGGTCGAGCACGGTTTGCTTGGATTTGCGCTTTATGGATGGCTGATGTGGGAGCTCTGGCGTCTGAGGTTGGGAAAGATTCCGAAGGGTGAAGAGCGCAGTTTCCTGGACCAGAATTTTCATCGTCTCTGGCCCATCATCCTGATCGTTTATTGGGTGAATGCCGCGCTAGTCGTCATGAGCTATCAGTTCGTCAATGGACTGTTATTCACGTTGGCTGGAATGCTCGCAGGCCAGCGACGGAGAGCGGAACTGGAGATGGCATGCTGACCGTTGCCTATTTGGCGAACCAGTTTCCGGTTGCGGTCGAGCCCTACGTTGTCGACGAAATCCTGGAGCTCGAAACGCGAGGCGTACAGGTAGTCGCGGCTTCGGTACGAAGGAGCGCGTTATCCCAGGTGGCAAGATCGGCCGATGTCGTGCTGTTTCCCCTTTCAATCGCAACCATCTTCAGAGCTTTGTGGCTATGCTTGCGCCGAGTGGTGCAGCTTGGCCCGCTGTTTAAGAGGATCATCCTTCTCGGCAACGAAGATTCTGGACAGCGGTGCAAGGCGTTAGCGCACACGTTTTTAGGCGCCTGCCTGGCAGTTCGCTTGAGAGCCCGAGGGGTGCAGCACATTCACGTACACCATGGCTATTTCGGATCCTGGGTTGGGATGACCGCTGCCCGTCTCATGGGAGCGGGATTCAGCTTCACCTTGCATGGTTCCGACCTACTGCTTCACCGCTCGTACCTCGACACAAAATTGGCTGCCTGCGACTTCTGTTGCACCGTTTCCGAATATAATCGGCGTTTCATTGCCGGTGAATTTCCGCAGGCACAGGACAAGGTTCTTTTGAGCCGCTTGGGGGTCGATGCACCACCAGTCGCCAGCCCCCAAATCGAAGCGGCGAAAAATCGAGAAGGCCTCCGGATTCTTGCGGTGGGACGGCTTCAGCCGGTGAAAGACCATGCCTTCCTGGTGCGTGCTTGCGCACGTTTGGCCGAGCTCGGTATCCCTTTCGACTGTTCAATAGCCGGCGACGGTCCGGAGCGCAGCGCGCTGGAGATTCTGATTCAGGAGTCGCATCTGGCCGGGTGCGTGCATCTACTCGGGCATGTGGCACATGAAGATCTCGGCGCTCTTTACGATTCCGCGGACGTAGTGGTTCTCACCAGCAAGAGCGAGGGAATTCCCCTGGTGCTGATGGAGGCGATGGCTCGGAGTCGAGTCGTGCTTGCCCCGCGCATCACCGGGATTCCAGAACTTGTAATTCCGGGTGCGACCGGATTCCTTTACGAAGCAGGAAATATGGATGACTTCTTAGAGCAAGTTCTGGCGATTCGAACCTTGCTTGCCTCTGAATCCGCCGTCGGCACGACAGAGCCATTCCTTGCGGATCCTCTGGCGACAATCCGGCAGGCTGCTCACCAACACGTG
>JASLEQ010000632.1 GCA_030151135.1 Candidatus Sulfotelmatobacter sp.
ACTACATCGACAAGCTCTGGAACGGAAAGTATTTCCGTTATGACATGGAGGGCGAAGATCGCGACAGCGTTCAAGCGGACCAGCTCGCGGGGCAATGGTATGCCAATCTCACGGGGCTAGGAGATCTGGTGCCTCACGAAATGCAGGTAGCATCCGCTAAGAAAATTTTCGAATTTAACGTAATGAAGTTCGGCGACGGAAAAATGGGCGCTGCCAACGGCATGTCTGCTGACGGATCCATCATGCTCAGTAATGAACAAGCTCCCGAAGTTTGGGTTGGGACGACCGAAGGCTTTGCAGCATTGCTCCTCAGTGAAGGGATGAAAGATGAGGCCTATCGCACAGCGTGGGGACTTTATCACGTTATCTACGAAAGCAAAGGATATTGGTTCCGGACGCCCGAGGCATGGGATGTCAACGGAAACTTCCGCGCTTCCATGTACATGCGTCCCGCGGCCGTCTGGGCGATGGAGATGATGCCGCGGGCTGCCGCTAAACAATGAGTAACGAACCTCCCCGGGAAAGTGACTGCTGGACTCCGATGGCTACTTCGTCAAAGAAGAATTCCGCTACAAAACGCCTACATGGTCGCCGCGTTAAGAAAGTTACGCCCGGTGGAGGCGCCCGATCCCGATCGGGTTCCGGGGATAACAATAAAGCTCAAGGACTCGTTGTCGGAGTGGATATTGGCGGCAGCAACCTGCGGATTGCGCTCGCGGAAGCCGACGGCAAAGTGGTTGGGAGGTGGAGTACTTCGACCAAGGCGACATCGTCAGCGGAGATGGTGATCGCTCAGATTGAAGAAGGCGTCGATGTTTTGCTCGGACAAGCAACCGCGTCCCGCCGATCACTGCGTTCCATTGCCGTTGGCGCACCTGGAGTTACAGACTCAAGGTCCGGCATCGTTCTGGCCACCTCCTTTTTGCGAGGCTGGAAGAATGTGCCGTTGCAGCGTTTGCTGGAAGCGGCTTTTGGAGTGCCTGCGGCAATTGAGAATGATGTAAGAATCGGAGCGTTAGGAGAACACTGGATCGGTGCTGCTCGCGGGATGGATGATTTTGTCTTTCTGGCCCTGGGAACAGGAATCGCTGCTGGAATCTTCGCGAATGGAAAACTCATTCACGGCGCGAATTTCACGGCCGGCGAAGTGGGTTACATGTATGTTCCCGGAACCACTAAGGAGCCGGCAAAAACGGCCGAACCAGGTGCACTGGAAAGCATGCTCGGCGGCGACGGCATCCGCCAGGAATGGGATAGACTCTGTTCTCCAGAACAAAAATTACAAAAGCTCAGAGCGACGCAAATCTTCGACTTGGCCAGGACCGGAGATTCAGTGGCCGGAAGCGTGCTCGATCGCTCTGCGCAGTTGTTGGCCTACACTGTCTACAACATCGCTCTTGTGCTGAATACCCAGTATGTTGTGCTGGGCGGGGGCGTTGGGGTCAGCCTGCCCCTGCGCGACGCTACCGAGCGCATACTCCGCCGGTACAGTGAGCCTGTATCCCCGAAACTCGTGATTAGCACACTCGGCACGGACGCTCAAATCCTGGGATCAATTCGACTCGCCTTGAGCATTGCCGAAACGCGGGGTAAAGCTCGCAGGTGACGCGAAACAGTTTCACCTGACATTTGCAACGAGGTCCTACGCTTTCTCCTGCGCCAGGCTAATGCTCTCCAGGTCGCGCCCGCGGGTTTCCGGCACAACAAAACGAACAAACAGCAGCGTCACGATGCTCATCGCTCCATAGATCGCGAATGTTCGGGCACTTCCTATGGCCTCGATCAAAGACAGGAAGGTGAACGACACAATGAAATTCGAAATGCCTGATCCCATAGTTCCAGCCGCCATGCCGCGACCTCGGACTCGCAGCGGAAAGACCTCTGCCACCAGGATCCACGCGATTGCGCCAAGGCTAAACGCGAAGCAGGCGATATAGACCATGAGGCAGGCGATGGCAATCGTCCCCAGCGATGCGCCCAACGTGGCCTTGTGACTGAAGGCGAACGACAGCGTGAAAAGTGCGACGGTCATTCCACTCACGCCGACATATAACAACGGTTTGCGTCCAACTTTATCCACCAGCAGAATTCCTACAACCGTTCCGATCACATTCACAATCGCCACGGCGAATGTCGCAAGGATGGCGCTGGAGTGCGATGCGCTGCCTGCCAACGAAAAAATCTGTGGCCCGTAATAAATGATCGTGTTGATTCCGGTGACCTGTTGCAACACCGTCATACCAACCGCGATGAAAAGGGAACCGCGCACCGCCGGGGTCCACAACGCGCTCCACCGTTGTTCGACTTGTGTCTTAAGTCCATCTTTTATGTCAGCCAGAAGTTGTTGCGCCCCGCTTGCATCTGTATAGCTCAGAAGCACCGTCTCGGCATCTTTTTCCCGGGCATGCGCAAACAGCCATCGCGGGCTTTCAGGGACGGTCATGATGACAACCAGGAACAAAACCGTAGGTATCACGGCCAGTCCAAACATCAACCTCCATGACTGCTGCCCGGCCAGCACATAACCCACCCAGTCGGCGAGCGCAATACCAATCGTCAACGCGAACTGATACAAGCCGATGAGCATGCCGCGCGACTGCGGCGGAGCGAGTTCGGAAACATATACCGGGGCCGTGACTGAAGTGAATCCGATTCCTAGTCCAATGATCGCCCTCGCGATTACCAGCACCGTTACATTCATCGCCAACGGCGCCAGCAGGGAGCCAATAATAAAGATGATTGCAGCCCAGATCAGCGTGGCGCGCCGGCCAATCCGATCGGCAACGGCCCCTCCGACCAGCGCACCGGTCATCGCACCGACCAGGACAATGCTGACAACCAGTTCTTCCGCTACCGTCGAGAGAGCGAAGCTGCGTTTGACGAATATTGCCGCCGCAGCGATGATGCCCATGTCGTAGCCGTAAAGCACGCCGCCCAAACCGGCGATCGACGAAATTCGAAGGATGAATGCTCGATTTACATACGGCGCAGCGGATGAGTGGGGATCGGACACAGTCGTACCTCAGGTGCTAATCATATCCGGAAGTTTATAATGATTCATTAAAAACTTTGTGAGTTTGACCGAGGGCAGATGACGGAAAGCCAACCCAAAAAATCTCCGTGGATTGCTGGGGTCGAACCGCCTGCGGCACTACGCGCCAAGAGCATGGTCGAGATCTACGAGATGGAGTGCCGAGAGCAGCCGGAACGGCTGACGCAACTGCTCCGCGCCTACCGTGAGGATTCTGGCATCCGGAAAGAACTCGACGAACTCGCCACAATGGCGCGATCCCGGGGACCGATTCTCTTCATTGGGATGGGCGCCTCTTATTGTTCTTCAATAACCGGAGTTGTACATCTGCAGTCGCACGGTCGATCTTCTTTCGCGGTGGATGCCAGCGAGTGGCTACATTATTCAGAAACCTGGAATCAGTCCGCTCTGTCTGTGCTCGTGACTACATCCGGAGAGAGCGCGGAACTGGTGAAGCTATGTGAGAAAGAGGCAAACCAGCCGCTTGGTCTGCTCTGCAATAACGAAAAAAGTGCCTGCTGGTCTTTGGTGCAGCACAAACTGCCAATCCTGGCAGGGCCGGAGTACGGAAATGCCACCAAGACTTACACCAACGCTACCGCAGCATGCATCGTGCTTGCTTCGTGCATCGTTGGCCAGGCGTGGCATAACGATGTTGAGCCGGTACTGCATTCGTTTTCTTCGTCTCTGGAAGCCGCCTTCAGCCGCAAGGATGAGATGGAAGCATTCTGCCGCGGAGCGGCCAATATTGAAATTGTCGGGCGCGGGGCAGCTTATGGCGCCGCTATCATGGGCGCGTTATGCATCCGTGAGATGACCGGGAACCGCGCGGCTCCACATTCGGGTGGAGGCTTCCGCCATGGTCCGATCCTTGATGTAAACGGATCTCACGTAGCCATGATTTTTGCGCTGGGTCGGACGGCCGGCCTCGGAGTTACCCTCGCGCAAGATTGCCTGAAGCGTGGAGGAAAAGTCATCCTCGTAGAAACCGAAGAACGTGCGGCATCCGAGCGCCTCTTACCGATCAGAATCGATTCCGTGCCCGAGCCATGGGAAGGAATCACGTCCGTATTGGTGCCGCAGGCACTCACGCTGGCCATCGCAGAGCGGTTCGGAGCGAATCTCAAGCCGCGCTTCGAGTACGGAGAGATGAAGGAATGATCTTCCGTCATCCCTCGGCCCAAACTTCCGACTGAAACTTGCGGAATACAGTTTGTGGCGAAGCTTGGATAGAATAAGAAAATTATTTCGTTTCCTGTGAGAAATCGCATTTTTTTGCTGTCGCCCGCAAATCTTGGCGGAACCCGCGCCAGGCTTGTTCTGAAACCCGACGCGAAGTCGGATCTGGCGTGCCGCCTCCGGGCCAACGGCGTGGGGCTGGGAGAACTGTTCACATTTTTGAGCAGTCTGTATTTTCGCGGCAAGCTAGCGTACTCAAAGGCATTTTGCCTGCCTCCTTCGGCTTGTAGCGGTTCCTATGTCATCACCGCAAATGCAGGTTTGCTCGATCCGGAAACCATTGTGGTTTTGGATCAAGTGCGCGGAATGGCCGCCGCCAGGATCGATGCGGAGGAGCGTGCCTACCGGGCTCCGTTTGAGCTGAGTTGCCGGTTGCTTTCCGAGAAGATCGATGATTCCTGTGACATTGTTCTTCTGGGAAGCATTGCTACTCCGAAATATGTGGAGCCGTTACTTCAGATTTTCGGGGAACGATTGCTGTTCCCCGCGGAGTTTGTCGGCCGCGGCGACATGAGCCGTGGTGGACTGCTGCTGCGTGCGGTTAAAGCGCAAAGTGAGTTGGCCTATACGTCCGTTCTCAGCTCTACCCGACATGGCGCAAGGCCTCCGAAACTGCTGCCGGTGTCTCGGGGTTAGATCTTTTGCGGCGCAGTATCACTCTCGAGATCGTTCGCTCTGCGAGCACAGCCTCAAGAATCCTCCTGAGACGCGTACACGACGTCAATGGAGTGGGCCGGAGAATTACGACTAAACTACGCGTGGGGATTGGTATTTCACCGCTGGGGAAGATTTCTCAAGTCAGGTTCGAGTTGATAGGCTTTCTCAAATTCGTGTTGTGCTTGCGTTTCCTGGCGGTTCTGGCGGAAAGCTAACGCAAGATTGTAGTGGGCTTCGGCGTAATCAGGCTTCAGACGAACTGCCTGTTGAAACGCCGTCTCCGCGGCCTGAAGATGGCCTGCCTGCATCAGCACCAAGCCAAGATTGTTGTGACCCTCCGCGAATTTCGGATCGCGGCGGACCAATTCACGAAACAGATTTGCGGCCGCCTCCGGTTCATTATTCTGAGCGAGAGCCAAGCCAAGCTGAATTCGAGCGTTCACCGATTGCGGATCCAAACTGACCGCTTGCGTGAGTTCCCGGATAGCCTCTTGTGGGCGTTGAAGTTGTAACAGAGCGAGCCCGAGATTGTAGTGCGCTTCCGACAGGTCGGGATCCGCCATCACGGATTCCTGGAACTTCTTCAGAGCACGGTCCCGGTCGTTGCCGCGCCAATACAGCAAACCTAGACTGGAGAGAGCTTCGGCGTAGTCAGGCTTGATTTCAAGCGCCTTCTGAAAAGCGGCCTCCGCCTGGGCAGGATCATTTTTCCGTTCCCACATGAGCCCGAGGTAGTAATAACCGGTGGGCAATTCAGGAGCTTTATCAATTGCCTTTTGCAAGAAGGAAGCAGCATCGTCCAGCTTCTCTTGTTTCAACGCGTCGACACCTTGAAGGGTGAGCATTTTCGCTTCGGCAAGGCGGGCACGGAACTGCCGCAAGCCACTGATGTCGTTCAACTCCTTTTGTGCCGCAGCAGTCTGACCCTGGGCGCGTAATGCCAGGCCTAATTTGTAATGCGCATCTTCCAAGTCTGGTTTTAGTTCAATCGCTCGCTGGAAGGCGGCGATTGCGCCTGCCAAGTCGCCAGTGCTCCTGAGTTCGGTGCCCAGATTCAACTGCGCCTCAGGATCTTTGGGATCGAGCTCGACCGCTTTTCGAAATTGCGCCAGAGCTCCGGCGTGATCACCCTGGCGACGCAGAATGACGCCCAGTAAGCTATGCGGAGTTGCGAGTTGCGGGTTCAGTTCCAGGGCATGTCGGAAATCAGCCGCAGCACTGGATAGATTTCCGAGCTGTCCTTCGGACAAGCCTAGTTCGATGTACAGTTCGGGCGATGGCCTGGAAGCGATTGCGCGCTGTAATTCGGTCTTGGCGTCAGAAGGATTATTTTGCTCCAGATCAATTCGCGCGAGCAGCCTGTGCGCCGCTGCATAGGAAGGGCTCAAGGCCGTAGCGGTGCGCAATTCCTTCGCAGCTGCGGTTTGATCGTGCAGATCGTACCAGGTTGCGCCGAGTCCGTAGTGGGCATCCGCCCACTTTGGTTTGAGGCTTATCGCGCTCTGAAACTCCTGAAGGGCGCCAGCATCATCGCCTTTGTATTTGAGAGCAAGTGCGAGGTTGTAGTGGGTTAAGGCGTCTTTCGGCTCCTGTTCCAACGACTTTCGGTAGTTTGCGATGGCCTGATCCCAGGACTTCTGCTGCGCGAACTCGGTCGCATTGCGACGATAAGCGTCAGCCGTTTGCGCGAAACCAGGCGTCGCAAGGATGAGAAACAAGACCAACAAGAGCATCAGAACCACAGCCTAGCATGTCGGGAGCGGGGAAGGGAGCATTCCTGGATATCTACGAGCGGAAAAAAAACAGGCGAGGCCAGTTCGGCCTCGCCCTGATCCTAACGCCCGTTTTACCAGACGAATTTCGCACTAACCTGACCAATACGGGGATCACGCGCACTCGTGACATTGCCGAAGTTAGCGTCGCTGATGTCCCCGGCCGGGTTGTTGAATTGAGCGTGATTGAAGATATTGAAGAATTCACCCCGAATCTCGAAATGCATCGCTTCGGTGACAGGAACGATCTTCGTTATGCCCAGGTCCGTGTTATTAAACCCAGGTCCGTGGAAGAACCGACGGTTCGCCGTGCCGAAACTTCCGCAGTCATTACCAGCCAAAACCCCAGGGGTCCCCGGCCCAGTGGGGAACGTCAGAGCGCAGGTAGTCCCAGTAAATGCGCCTTGATCAAAATAGGTTCGGCTAGCCGTGTCTCGCGGGTTGTGGGTGTGAATCGGTCCCACGAGATTCGGCATGTCGGTGGAGGGACTGCCGGTAAGTGAAGCATCACCCACGCAGAGGTTCGACGGACATAGCGGACTGCCCGACGTGATGGGATTTCCTTCCCCGATCTGGACGGGAAATCCTGTTGAGAATCGGGTAATCCCTTGGAGTTGCCATCCCTTCGTAAGCCTTGGCAAGCCGTGGAAAATCCGGTTGAACGGCATTTCCCAGACATAGCTAACTACAAAGTTCTGGTGTACGTCGGTCGATGACAGGCCGCGGCTCAACCTCGCATTCGAGAAGTTGATCAGTTCGCCGAAGGCGGACGAATCGTCGATCGCTTTGGCAATCGTATACGCAGCCAGGAAGGTCACATCACCAGCTTTACGCTGTAGTGTCGCTTCTCCAGAGTGGTAAACGGAATTCGCTACTAGCTTTGTGAAGGTATTGCCATAACCAAAACAAAGGGATTGGGCGCCCGGGCAGTAGTTAGGGTTAAGAAGAGTATCCCTGGTGCCATAGACGGTGTTTGCCCCGAGAGTGAACGTGTCCTGCTCAACGTTCGGCCCACACCCGATGCTTCCATTTGATGCATCGCCATATGCCTGGGCAGTGAGCTGTTTACATAATGCCGCATCGCCCGGATTAGCTTCCGTCTGGGCGATGAGCCGATGCCCCTCTGTTCCCACGTAGGAAAGAGTCAAAACCGTGGATCGGCTCAACTCACGCTGGATTGAGAAATTGAAGTGCTCAGCGTAAGGAAGCTTGTTGTGAATGTCATATCCCGGGAAATAAGACAGAGGCTCGTAAACCGAGAAATCGAGGGTCTTGTTTGACGGACTCCCCGGAATCGGGACAGTGAACGGGAAGCGCTGACCTTCGTTGTCGGTGCCTCCGTCCAGGCGATTTCGGAACGGCTCTGCGAAGTCCACGGGGCCCGGACTGGTCCAGTACAAGCCGAAGGGGGCGTCTCCTACTTCATAGAAAAGATTCAAATCCTCAACCGACGTGTAGTACAAGCCGTACGAGGCACGGATGCTCGTTTTTCCCGGACCTCCGAAGACCTTGCCCAAGATTCCATCGCTGAAGCTGGGAGAGTAGGCCAAGCCGAGACGTGGTCCGAAGTTGTTGTATCGGGTGGGCGCCAATGTCTTCGGAATGCCGGGATCGCCGGGATATACGAGTCCTTCGGGAGACTTCGGAAAGACGGTGGACTGTTCTCCTTTGACCCACGTCTGGATCTTTCCCTGTGTGTCGTACCAAGGCATGCTTGCTTCCCAGCGAAGGCCCAAATTCAGCGTCAGATTGGGAGTTACTTTCCATGAATCTTGCGCATAAGCGCCGCCGTAACGCGTCCGCGAATCCAGGAGTTGTAGAGCTGCCTGGGTGTAGCCACCCCCGCCGCCGGTGGGCTCTCCCAGCAGATAATCAGCGAAATCGACGCCGGTTGCTGTGCCATCGAAAACGAAAGCCCCATCCTGACTGGCTAAGTTGCGTTCATTGACTTGCAAGTAGCGGAATTCTCCCCCGAACTTAAGGGTATGTTTACCCATCGATTTGGAGAAGCCGTCCGAGGCCGTGTAAGTGTTGTTCGGCTGGAACGTAATCAGAGAGGGAGTGCCGATGGCAAAGTTGTTGAAGTAGAGCTGGGGAACGTATTCCGGAAATCCAGGAGTGGCATCGGGAATGATGCCGAGAGTACCGACGCCAGTTACGAAACCCAAAGATGCGAGAGACGCTTTGCCGCCGCTCGGGTTGTCGAGATGAGTCGATGTACGGAAGAAGGTTATTCGAGCCTCGTTTACTGCGCTAGGACCGACCGTCTTAGTGTCGCTGATGACGAACTCTTGCGCGCGGGTTGGGGTCACAGCTGGGAATCCGGGCACGCTTGCACCACCGCTGGGCAGCGCGCTGTCGACGGTAGAGTCGTCAAAGTGATAATAGAAGGACCAGTTGCCAGTTTTTTGACTGTTGAAGTCGACTCGTTCGCCTATTTTGTTGTCAGTGATCGTATT
>JASLEQ010000683.1 GCA_030151135.1 Candidatus Sulfotelmatobacter sp.
GCCGTATATTGCGCGTGCGTTTCCGCGCCACTCTTAAGCGTGGAATCGGAGTGATACCAGATGCCTTGGCCGACCGGGCGCATTTCGATAACCATGCTTGTGGGACACGCGCCTGCCGGGTACTTCGATCGAGCCACACTCATGCGCCACTTCCCCACGAACGGATCGGCAGAAGCTACGGCGCTGGCTGCCATCAAGATGGCAACGATTGCAAGACTGACTTTCCTGGTCATACCGCGTCCTTTCGCGGGGCTTCAGCTGAGAGGAACCCCGCTTATCTCCTTCCCTCAGAGCGATCGCAGGAAATCGAGGATCGACTGCTTCTCTCTCTCAGGAAGGCCATTGAAGTGTTGGACTACGGAGTTGGCTTCCGATGGTCCGTAGGAACGGGACCGCGCATCCTTCGAAGGGTTGTCGCCTCCGCCGGAGGAATTCTCCGAGAAGTGGTCTTGAATGGCCGTGTTCAAGTCTGTTGTACGCCCGTCATGAAGGAGGAACAAACGCTGCCCGAGGCCCCAAAGGGGAGTGGTGCGAAATTCATCGGGGCCGGCGTTTCCCTGGACAATGTTGTCCGCCAGCGTTGCGCCCATGTGATGAAGCAGCAGATCAGAGTAAAGATTGACATTCTGGCCACGAAGCGCGATGGAATGCGGGCCAATCTCTTCCGAGGGGAGGGAGGGATTTGCAACTCCGGTGGTCTTAAATGACGCGGTATGACAAAGGACACACCCGACCTCATTGAAAAGTTCCTTGCCGTGTTGCGCGCTGGCCGACATGGGAGCAGGTTGCGGGGCGTCGACAAAGCGCATGAATTCCGCAAACATCAACCATGCCGGCATGACTTTCAGAGGGTTGTTATAGAACGCCGGGTCTGTGCGGGGGATATCAAATGGTTCGTACACGGTGCTGCATACCGGGTCTTCGTTTCAACCCATCGGAAAGGCATCGTTACTGATCCCCATTTCCACGTTGTAAGCCTCGCCGGCAAAGATTGTGATGGATGCGTTTTGCGCCTTCCATCCAAAACGGCTGATCGTGCCGTTGTTAGGCACGATATTCGGATGGCCGGCGATTCCAAGCTCCCTTTTGCGTTCGCGGTTGGAATTCAGATTGGCGCGAATGGCAGAGTCCTGGATACTTTCGATCAGGCCCAGTCCAAACAATTGGAGAGGAATGCGGAAGGCAATGTTTTCGTCCTCCACGGCTTTCGCGAAATCTGGCTGCGCGAGCGTGCACCCAGGTGCATCGGATCTCCCCTGGGCCGTGAACAGGCTGTGCACGCCACCGTCGCGGCTGCCATCCGAGTTGAATTTAAATCGGACCTCGCGCATCGGTCCGGCCGGTTGCTCAAACGGCGGAACGGTGTTTGTGCCACCGAGGCGGTGAGCGATCTTCTCCGCGGGATTGTGCGCCGGAGAGCTGCCGCCGATCACGGGCTGAGAATGACAAATAAAACACTGATCGGCATTGAAAACCGGGCTCATGCCGGCCGAGTTGACCAGTTTTAATGGGGAAAATGGATTGCTCGGATCCGGATCAATGGGAGGTACCCCTTGCGGTTGCTGGCTGCATGTATCGCAGGTGCCTTCCAATTCGGAAACGCGCAGCAGGCTTTCGTTGAAGAGCGCCGTCTCGTTATCGTTTAGACCGGAGACGGGGTTGGGAATGGGAGAAGCGGGATTCGGTCGCGGTCCGGGATCCCTCGCCTTGAAGAGCCCTCCGTTCTGAGCCAGCACGGCGGTTGCGATTGCGCCCGTCAGGATCATCGCAACGAAGATCGATCTCCGGATCCCGCCGGAAGCGTTCTTGCCACCGCTTTTGCAGAGGGGATTGTACTGGTTGTTGGGTGGAAACATGGAATGCATTTCACAGACCTCCTGTAGTGCGTGGTTTTCGCCGAATGCAGTGAAACCACTGTTGTCAAAGTGCGCAGTCCGGCTGAAGAACTCCCCGGATAACGCCTTGGCCAACGAGAACGCTGGGGTTTGCGAAAGCAGCGCTGTGGGAGTCCGCTGACACGCGCTTTGAAGACGTGCCCTTACTTCCACATGCGGAAGTTAGAGAGAAAACGTACACCGCTGCGCGAATCTATTGTTTTTGAGCGAGCGCTTTGACGGCTGCCTGATCAGACTTGCGGAAGTAGTCGGCAGCCTGGGCGAAAGATCCATGCCCGGACGCGAGCTTTTCCGCCACTTGCAAGCCCATGGTGTAGTAATGATGGGCTTCACGCCATCTATGCTGTTCGGCAAAGAGATTACCGAAATCCCACCAATTCCAGATCTGGGACGCGATCATTTTCAAATCGTTGGGCGATTCGTTCGCTAATTTCGTGAAAATGCCATCGGCAATTTCCGCCTCACGGAGAGCTCCCTCCATGTCCTTGGCGCTCTCCAGCACACGACTCAGACTACTTCGAGCCTGTCCGAGCATGAGTCGGTCCTCTTTGCTGCCGGGATCGCGCTCGACCAGATCGCTGGCCACCTTGACCGAATGCTCTGAAACCTGAATAGCTTCTTTGTAATTTTTCGTGCTCTGGAGAGCGTTCCCGAGCCTCACAGATACTGCGGTCAGATCGCTGACTGCTTCAATGTTCGCGGGGTCGGCGATCACCGCCTGGTCCGCAATGGCGGTTGCCCGGCGAAGTCTCTGAATCGCCAGCCGGTTGTCGGAATTTGAGGCTACCTTTTCACGGAACGAATGGAAAGTCGCCGTGATTTGCATCAGGCCGAGATCCGCCAGGCTGATCATCAACCGCCGGCGCGCAGACGCATCGTGGGGGTCTTCAGCGGAAAGCCTTTCCCATGACGCCACCGCTTTTTCGAAGTAGGGAATCGATTCCGGCTGCTTGTCTATTTGCTCAAGCAAGCTGCCCATTCTCCAATATGTTAGCGCCAGGTCCTTTTGGATATCGCGATCGTCGGGAACGGCAGCGGCCAGAGGCTCGAGCAGAGCCAACGCGCGCCGGCAATGTTCCTGTGCCTCCTGCTCGCGCTTATTGCGCATCTCCACCATCTCTAAACCGATATAGGCGGATGCTAGCTGGCTCCTTGCCGAGCGATCGTTGCCCCCGGCTTCGACCGCTGCTTCCGAAAGAAGGACGGCCTGCTGCGCGTTTTGGAATGCACCTTCAACGTCGCCGGTCCGCAATTGGACGGCTGCCAGCTTTCCCAGCGCCTTCACGAAGGCCAAGAGTAAGGTCGGGTCTTTGGACTTACTATCATTCAATGAAGACCGTAGAGAGACCGCTTGCTTGTAGCTAACTACGGCGTCTGCGGAATTGCCCACATTCCCGCCGCTTGGATCTCCCTGGATGTCACCAACTTTCTCATATGCAGCTGCAAGTTCTCGGGTCAGAGTCGGATCTCCGGAAGCGTCTCGAGAGAGGCCCTGCAGGTACTCCAGCGCAGTCTTGACCAGAAGCTGTCGTGCCTTGGTAGTCCCAGGTACCTGGTGGATGGATTGTTCAAAGTCGAACAGGAATGCGTTGGCGAGATTGCGCACCTGGTCGAACCGGTGCTGAGCGCGCCGGGCCTGCCATGTAGCGACACCGACTCCCGCACCCAGGGCAAGCAGGACCGCAGCGAAAGCAGTAACTCCCAACCAGTGTCGCCGCACAAACTTGCTGCTGCGGTACCAAACGGTGTCGGGGCTGGCAAGCACCGGCTGTCCAGCAAGAAGGCGCCTCAGGTCAGTAGCAAATTGCTCCACGGACCGATAGCGTCTGTCTGCCTCCTTGCGCATAGCCATCTGCAGAATGTTGTCTTCGTCCTTGCCTAACTCGCGGTTCAGGCTGGATGCCAGTGACACTTCCTTCTCGCAAATGAAACGGACGGCTTCCGCCGGGCTCTTTCCGTGCAACTGGTGGGGCGCTACGCCGGTGAGCAACTTGTACAGAACGCTGCCCAGCGAGTAGATATCAGTAGCCGTTGTGATGGGCTCGCCCCGGATCTGTTCCGGGCTGGCGTAGTCAGGGGTCATGGCCACCAAGGTGGCTTCATTGCCGCTCGAAACATCGGTGAGCACTCTCGCGATTCCGAAATCCAGCAACTTCGGAACCCCTTGCTCTGTAACCAGGATGTTGTCTGGTTTTAGGTCCCGGTGAACAATCAGTTTCTGATGAGCTAGCTGCACCGCGTCACAGACGGGAAGTAGGAGATGAAGTCGCTCGGACACCGAGAGTTTGCATTCGACGCAGTAGCGGTCGATGGGCCGGCCTTCCACGTATTCCATAACGAAGTAAGGAAGCCGGTCTTCGATGGTGCCGGCATCGAGAAGGCGCGCAATATTTGGATGTTCGAGACTGGCGAGAATCCGATATTCCTGCTGAAAGCGTTCCACGAATGCCGGAGCATTCAGGCTGCCGGATACCACCTTGATTGCTACCCGCTGCTCGAATTTCCCGTCGTCACGTTCGCCCCGATAGACAACGCCCATGCCCCCCTGACCGATCATCGAGAGAACTCGATAAGGGCCGATCCGCTGGCCCGGTGGCAGAGTCATGCCCTGAAGTATGGCAGCAGCCGCGCTCGCGAGGGAGCGATTCAAGAACGTTTCGGCGCCCACATCATGGCGGAGCAATTCTTCGAGCTCGTGACGCATCGCTGCATCGGGACACTTCTGCAACAGAAATTCCTCGCGCTCGTTCGGCGAAAGCGCGGCCGCGATATCGAACAGTCTTTCGATCTCCGGATTCATTTACACAACTCCTTGTGGAGCCACGCTTGCGCCAGGCGGAGTTCACGCCGAACGGTGTACACCGGTAAGGTAGCGCTCTCCCCGATTTCCTCCGCCGTCATGCCGGCAAAGAACCGCATCTCGATCAGGCGGGCTTTGCGCGAATCGACCTCCGCGAGGTGATGCAGAGCCTCATCCAGTTCCAGCACGGCCACGGGGCGGTCCGAAGCAACCTCCAGAGTATCGGTAAACGGAATTGCTTCACCTCCGCCGCGCTTAGCGGCTTGACGGGCACGGGCATGGTCGACCAGGATTTGACGCATCACGCGGGCGGCGACCCCATAGAAGTGCGCTCGGCTGGAATAGTCCGGATGGGATTGCTCCACCATCCTCATGTAGGCTTCGTGAATCAGCGACGTAGGTTGCAGAGTATGTTGTAGTACTTCCCGGCCAAGGTAGCTTCTCGCGATTCTGTGCAGTTCACGGTAGACGAATGGCATCAATTCGTTGAGGGCGCCCCGATCCCCGGTGCTCACCCGGGTTAGCAGTTCGGTGATTGGCCCATCCATGACTGGCAATTCTATCCCTTATCTATCGTCCTGGACGCTGACCGAATACAGTCCATCCACGTCGTGGCTCCGAAAACGTGAAGAATGTTTCCGCCGGCTGTCAGTTTTCCCGCTAGAATCCGCATGTAGGAGTAAGGGCCGACTTCGGACCTTTGCCGTGCGCGACTGCGGTACGAACGCTTGCTTTGTGATGGGTGGGGTTGCGCGTAATGGGGTCGGTTTTCAGCCCAGCACGCGGGATCGGATTTGCCATGTTGGTCAGAGTCTCTGAGGGCGGAGCGGCCGAAATCCTGCTGGCGGAGCCGATTAAGCTGTTACGGTGACAATCCGTGCTTTTGAAAAAGAATGAAAAGGGGGAATGAGTAATTCAATTTTTCCGGAACTCTCTTTGAAACACCCAGCATTCGAAATGCACTGATTAGAAGCGGCCAGAAGTGAGTCTAATTCGCCTCCGGGAGGATACTTTGGGTGAACCTTCAGTGCCCTCAACGGCATTTGCGGACGCATGGATCCAGGTCGATGGCACCGAGAATCCGCGCTTCTTTGTGGATCTCCTCGATGCCACCCGTGCGCGCCTTCTGGAACAGGCCAGGAAATCCCCCACACAGTTCTTTGCTCATTTGGACCTGCGCCCTGGACTCAACGTGCTCGATGTGGGCTGTGGAACCGGCGATTTTCTGCAATTGATCGGCCCCATCGTCTCACCTGGCGGAGCCGTGGGCGTGGACCTGAGTGAAACCATGGTTGCCGAGGCAAAGGAACGGTCCCGCAAAGCTGCCAATAACGTTTCGTTCCGCCTGGGAAGCGTATTGGCTCTTCCATTCCAGGATGGAAGCTTCGATCGTGTCATCGCAACCCAGCTGCTCCTTCACGTTCCCGAACCCTCGAAAGCTCTGACGGAAATGAAGCGAGTGCTCTCCCCTTCGGGGCTGATTTCCGTCACGGAGATCGATTGGGGGACGCTGGTCGTGCATTCCTCGGATGGCGGTCTGGGACGTCGATTCAGCAGCATCGCCTGCAAGGAACTGCGAAATGGGATGATTGCACGAGAACTTCCCGGCCGGCTTCGTGATCTTGGGTTCAAGCACATCAGGATTCTTCCCGAAGTTGAGGTCGCCCAAAGCCCGGATGCATTTCATCGCTGG
>JASLEQ010000705.1 GCA_030151135.1 Candidatus Sulfotelmatobacter sp.
AGGATCCCCTCGGCGTCATGTTTCGCTCCTAGCCCCCTCGGGATAGCGGAACTCTGTTTGTAAGGGCTTTCGATGAAGCCGATCGGCCGGAAGCAAAACATAAGCGAGATCCTTTCTATTGATCATCCTGGTCGTCTTCCCCGTAAGTGGGAAATGGCCTGACTTCGGGGCTAGTCGGCAGCCCCTTGAGTTTTTCAAGGTCCGCGAGAAGCTGCTTCCAGCGCTCAGGGTCTTTTTTGGTAATGAATGGAAGCTCAAGGTTAGAGTAGTACGCTTGCACGTCTTCCTTGATGCCCGGAGGAATGGGGTGACTCGACCCGTTCACCAGTTGATGAAGAAGTTCCGCGTACGTGGAATCCGTTAGAGAATAGCCGCTCGGTTGGACGACATTGCCGGTGTCCAGGTCCCGGTTTTTAAGCGGATGACGCACTTCGCGATGGTCGCGCGGTAGGGTCCGGCTGCCCGGAAACGCGCCAGTCGCTTGCGAATCCGCGACCGTGGAGGTGACGTCCCCGGCCGCCGATTGCCTGTTCGAAGGCGGAGTAAATCGCGCCAGAATGCGCCTCAAGGCGCCGGTCGAAACCGACACACTGTGGACGTATTCTGACTCCGTTGCGACCGTGGGTCCTTTCACGGCTGCCATACGTAAGGGCCCGATCTTGGGCAGGATAAAGATCAGCGCAGCCAGTGAATACATGCCAATGCCAGCGTGCTGACGGTACTTGGCCCATTGGTTTTCGGCGGCGACCGCGGCCACTTCCTTTCTGATCTCTAGTATTTCCGGGGTGCTGGGGTCGGTGGGTTCCACCTGTCGGCGCAGGATGGAAATTGCGCGAGCGATACGCGGGATAAAGGCCCGAACTGCGAAACGGTAGGCACCGATATTGATATGTTGCTCACCTCGCCGGGAAAAACCTCGGGTTAGGCCGTAGGTCTGGTAATAAGCCAAGGCGAGTTGTCGGACCGGAACCGCCAGTCCAATGTGCTTCTGGTATCGGAACGGCGCCATGCGGTGATGTGCGAGTTCGTTGATGTCGAACGCGAATTCAGTGCGCACGTGTTGAGTTTTGCCTTCTGCATAGCTGACCACCGGACCGTATTTATTCTTCAATTTCGGAAATTCAACGGGAACCGCACGGTTCGTAGCCAGCGCGTGTCCTTCCGCGTCGCCGATATAGTGCGAAAGGGCTCCGACCGCGAAGGCCAATTCATTGGCATTGGTCGCATTGCGGAAGAGATTGACAACAAAATCTCCGGTGCGAACGTAGTGTGTCAAATTTGAAAAAAATTGGTCGCCGAAGGGGTAATAGCCAATGTCCTGGATCACACATCCGCCATACGCGTACGCGCGGGCTCGATCAAGTTGAGCAGGAGTTAGAGAAGGATACTGGCTCTGGAGGAGGGGTACGATCGAATTGTCCCACGTCAGGTCAATGAGTTGTTCATGCGTCAGCAACGAGTATGCATGGGCGGGTAGATCGATCCCGCACAGGGAAATTAAAAACAACACGATTGCCAAAACCGGTGATCGTCTTTGCGCTTGCACCCATTTATAGTAGACGGTCGTACTCCCCCGCCTGCGGGGAAGCCTCTTCCAAGCGGAAGTACAACCAGCCAAAAAGCTCGTGACCGCCGCACTGGAACCCTGTAACATCGTTCCGACATCGGGATCCTTGTTTTCACCCTGCTTCCTGGGCGTGTTTGCGCCTTAATTGGCTGGCCTTTCCTGGGCTGTAACGACCCGCTGTTTCAGTACACAAATGCATAAGCACCGGTTCACCAGAACCGTCTCGATCCGTTTGCGCTCGCGGCATTTTCTTATGGCCGCCTTGAGGAGTCAAACCGATGAAGCGTGGCGAGGGGTATCTAGCATTAATCGCGTTCCTGATGACCGGTCTCCACTTCGCCAGTGGCCCGGCAAACCTGAGGGAAGCGGCCGCCGCCAGTTCAGAAGAGAGAATCGTCACCACTCCGGCGACCCTCATACGCGACGAAACCACCTGCCAGGCCTTTCAATATCCCGCAACGGCCGCGGAAACAGGCGGCGACGCCTACCGGAATCCGAATAAGAACGGAGAAATCGCTCGTCTCATCGATCGTTTTCTGTACGGATCGGCGCAGAAACAGCGACTCAATCCAGGTGAATTGCCGCCTGGCATCCGCATCATGATCGTCACCGTTCCCGATCCTCGGCACACGCACTTGAGCCTGCAATTCGATCGCACGCTCGAGGCCGTACAACAGGCCGCGCAGGACGAGCGCTATACATACGATTCTGCCTGGCTGCCATGGAAGGCCGCGCGAGTCGAATATGGTTCGTTATCGGATCGCACTACGGAGATGAAAGAGGCGGCCGAGCGCGAGGTGTGCCCAGGCCTGGTGATGTTTCGCAAAACCATGTCGGCTAGTTCCACATCCGACTGCAAGGACGCGGCAGGCTCTGCTCCTCGTTCCGGTGACGCTCCGTACCAATGCGGTTTGTTCGTCTTTGTTGTGGGCGAACTACCCACAGCAGGTATCAACCGCATTCAATGGGATAACGCCCTTCACTGGATCGATGCGCATGCGAGCAAGAATCGGCCCGACAAGGCGCTGCGCGTGCTGGGCCCGAATTTCTCTGGCTCCATGCCTTCGTTCGTTCGCGCCCTCGAAGACACCGGCATGTATGCGGGCACCTTTACAAGCACACTCCTCTACACGGGACGCATCCGTGGTTGCGCATCCTGGCGCTGGCTGAACCGGCAACTGAATTCGCACACATCTTCCGATTCGCTGCCTGCCACTATTAAGCTTCCAGTGCGTGCCGCAGATTTTGAGGAAAACGATGCATTGCAGACAGACCGCCTGTAGCGATATCTGAAGGATCGTGGGCACCATCTGTCGGAAATTGCCATTCTCTCGGAAGACGAAACCGCTTATGGCGGTCTACCCGACGCCGCAGCACGCCCCTCCGAAACAGATTCCTCAGAGAACTTTCCGTGCAATCCCGAGTATCACGAGAGCGATCGGCCGGTTCACCTTTACTATCCGCGTGACATTTCAGCAGTTCGTTCCGCCTACCAGGAACAGTCTATCTTTGCCCCGGCTTCGAAATCGGACTCTTCGAATTCACAGTCCCACACCGTCCTTCATCCGGAATCGGGCGCCGGCGACCATGAAGAGACCGACACCATAGCTCCCTTCAGCGGAAACAACCTGGCGCTCACACAGGAAGCGCAACTTTACGGCATCGTCAATACGCTCAAGACCCACGGTATCCGCTACATTGTTCTTCGCAGCACTAACAGCCTCGACTATCTCTTCCTCACTCGTTTCCTGCATCGCGCCTATCCCACGGCTTACATCATCACCACCGGTTCTGACCTGCTTTTCGCCCGCGAGGTAGATTCCACCGAGTTTCGCGGAGTGGTTTCGCTGTCCAGTTTCCCCCTGTTGCCGGGCGGGCAAGATTGGACGCGCCAGATCGAGAACATCCCCCAGCATGCGCATCGCGTGTTTGGTGCTTACACCATGGAAGGAGCCTATCTCGCGGGACGCTTCCTCATAACGGATCCGAGCGTCACTGCGGAGGAACTCCATTCGCACCAGCCCTTCCGGCATCCCGCAAAGCCGGACATCCCCGACTACGCGGTTCCCTTCTGGGAATCCGACAAGCAGGGTGCATCTGCGGAAACCGAACCGACTACATGGCTCGCCGTGATAGGGCGCGACGGCTATTGGCCGCTCGCCACACTGAAGGACACGCTAGGAAATACACCGCGCTTCTCAAGCCTGGCGGTGGTAGAAAGAGCCGGCAACAAAGCGGTGCGCAACCCGCAAGACAAAGTTCGTCCGCAGTTCCTGAACCTCACCGGTTCCTGGAGATTCACATGCGTGCTCGCCCTGCTGATGTTCGGGATTCACTACTTCGCCTCAAGATATGGTTGGGACCGCCAGGACCTGGGCATGTTCGTGCAGTTTACGCGCCTCCAAGGCCGGCGGGGCCCCGTGCTCATCGCCGCGGGATGGGCAGCGGTTTGCTGCCCTCTCCTTCTTCTCTTTCTCACTTGCGTCCGAATCTTCGCCGTGATGAGCGCTGCGGATCGAGTGTGGGTGTTCATCATGGGAGTGGCGACATTGGCGGCGTGCATCTTCGCCATCTTCGAATTGCGCTGGTGGAATGCTCCAGGAACGAACGACTCTTCAGGGCAAAGACGATCTGAAAAAGAACGGATTCGTTTCTATCGGCTCGTGAATGGGTCAATGTTCGCCGTCGTCGTGCTGTTTGGTACGGCAGGGTGGCTCATCTTCGAATTTGGCCGCGGAAGTGAAAGCGGAATTACGACGGCATATCGCTGCATTCACATG
>JASLEQ010000037.1 GCA_030151135.1 Candidatus Sulfotelmatobacter sp.
AATTCGGGCCGGAACGCGTATTTTGTTTGATCCGCGCCAGCGAGATCGCACAACGGAACGGCAATTCTGCGCTGGCAATCGCGAGAGCGCGTTTTGCGGAAGAAACGCTGGAGAACTCGGCGGTGCGTTCGCCGGTCCAGGAACTGACGGTCCTGACGGACTTAGCCGGTGCGCTCGGTGACGCAGGCAAATTCCGTGAGGCGAATGCCGTGTTCGAGAGGGCTTCCTCGCAATTGGACAAGCTAGGCTATGGAGAAACGCAAAAGGCGGTCAAGCTGTTCAATGACTGGGCGTTGATTTTCTCCTACGCCGGTCGGCCACTGGAAGCGGAACGGAAATATCGGCGGGCCATCGAGATCAGCCGCACAAATCAATCCGAAGATGCGGTTTCCCCGGTGCTTTTGTACAACTACGCAGGCGTATTGCGGGATCTGGGAAGGGTGGCTGAGGCAGCCGACTACACGGAAAGAGCCAGTGTGAAGGCGCGAGCGGTGAAAGACTCAATCCTCGAGAGCCAGACGGAATTGCAGCAGGCGCGCATTTACGCCGATCGGCATGAATTCAATCGTGCGAACGCTCTTCTTTCGGAATTGGAGCCTAAGCTTCGCAGGATTCTGCCGCCGGTGCATTACGCGTTTGCGAGCCTGGCTTCCGACCGTTCGATGATGGCGCAAGCACAGGGAGAGGACTCTGAGGCCTTGCGTCTGGCCAATGAGGCGGTTGCCCTTGAGGATGCGGCGAGGCAGCGTGGTGGGGAGTGTGCTGCGTACCTTCCGATGCTGTTGGTGCGGCGTTCGAATGTTGAATTGTCGCAGGGACGGTGGAGTGAGGCGGAAGCGGACGCCACACAAGCCATCGAGCTATTGCGAAAGGCGATGGAAGCCGATGCCGCTTCGAGCATCCTGGGACGCGCCTACTTGACGTTAGGCCGTGCACTACAGGCTGAGAGGAAGAACAAAGCAGCGAAAGACGCCTTCCGATTTGCACTAGAGAATCTGGAGGGAAGTCTTGGCCCCGAACACTCGGACACGCGTGCTGCGCGCCAATTGATTCAAGCCGAAAATCAGGAGTTGTAGCCGTTTTCTTTCGGGGTGTCGCCTTCCTCCGGGCACTCTCGATATTCAAGTTAGTGATCGCACTGCAATGGCGGTCGCGAGGAAAGTTGCAAGTGGATGGAGGATTGAGATGATGAGGAAACTGGTAACGGCTCTTATGGCGGTAATCGTACTTGCCTTGGCCGGAACGTTGAATGCCGAAGCGTTGTTGGCACGCACAGTGCGAGCGACGATCCCCTTTGCTTTCTCTGCAGGAAGCCAGGCGATGCCGGCCGGGGAGTATACCGTGAGTATCGATGAGCAGAGCGGGAGGATCCTTTTACAAGGGCCCAGCTCTTACTCGCTCATGACGATTCCGAAGGAAACACAGGAAGTGCCGAGCCACGGGCGGTTGGTATTTCAACAGGACGGCGCAACCTTCTTCCTGTCTGAGGTTTGGACACCTGAGAATACGACAGGACAGGTGGTGGTTCACCACGGAAACGACGACGTTCGTCATGCGAAGGTGAAGCACACGCTGCAGATCGAAGCTCGATAGAAACAAGAAAGATAGATCGAAAGGAGCGGCTCAAGAGCCGCTCCTTCTTTTTTTGGTTATTCCTGCCTACCTACCCATCCAGGACGTTAATGACTTCTTTATTTTCCCTTTAGACACACTTTATGGCTTCTGTTTTCCAATAAAAAGTGCCATGTGCCAGAAGGCGTGCGTTCGTTTCGAAGGCACGTTGCGGACGGCGCATGCCGAAAGGGCTCTATGCAGGATGCACTTTACATCGGACTCACCATTCTTTTTTTCTCTATTGCCATCGGATATGTCCACTTCTGCGACCGCGTGAAGTGAGGGCTAACTATGAACCCAGAAACAGTGATCGTTCTTTCCATCTGCGTACTGCTCGCGGGCTATCTCGTGTATGCCCTGTTGCGTCCGGAGAAGTTCTGATATGACCGCGAACGGGTGGTTGCAAATCGGGCTGTTCCTGCTGCTCATCTTCGCCGTGACGAAACCGATGGGGATCTTCATCACGCGAGTGTTCAATCGCGAGCGGACATTCCTGGATCCAGTGTTGCGTCCCGTTGAGAGGCTCATCTATCGGCTAACAGGAGTGGATGAACAGCATGAAATGAAATGGACGGAGTATGCGATCGCCATGCTGTTGTTCAGTGGCGTCTCGATGATCATGCTCTACGTGATGATGCGGGTGCAAGGTCTTCTTCCTTTCAATCCGCAGAAGTTCGGTGCGGTCGGGCCGGCGCACCTAGCGTTCAATACCGCGGCATCTTTTACTACGAATACGAACTGGCAGGCCTATTCCGGTGAAGCGGTGATGAGCTACTTCACACAGATGGCCGGACTCGCATACCACAATTTTGTGTCGGCCGCCGTCGGCATCGCGATTGCGATTGCGTTTGTTCGCGGCATTGCTCGGCGCCAGATGGAGACGATCGGAAATTTCTGGGTCGACATGGTGCGGGCTGCGCTTTGGGTTCTGCTGCCATTCTGCCTGGTGGGCGCGCTGGCATTGGTATCGCAGGGGGTTGTGCAAAATCTAAAGGCTTACGACACCGCAAAGCTCGTTGAGCCGCAGCAGGTACCCAGGACCGGAAGCGACGGCAAACCACTACTCGGTGCGGATGGCAAACCGTTGATGGACACGTTGATGACGCAGACCATCGCGCAAGGTCCGGTGGCGTCGCAGGAGATTATCAAGGAATGGGGAACGAACGGTGGCGGCTTCTTCAATGCGAACAGCTCCCATCCTTATGAGAATCCGACGCCGCTCTCAAACTTGATCGAGATGTTCAGCATTTTCGCAATCTCTTCAGGATTGACCTACGCACTTGGTCGCATGACTGGGTCGCAAAAGCACGGCTGGGCAGTTTGGGCGGCGATGGCGATTCTCTTCCTGGGAGGTGTAACAACGGCTTATTGGGCGGAGGCCTCGGGGAATCCGCTGCTCCACGGTGTGGACCAGAGAGCCAGCGCCACGCAACCAGGCGGCAACATGGAAGGGAAAGAAGTACGGTTTGGCATCGCGAACAGTGCTCTGTTTGCCACGATTACAACCGATGCGAGTTGCGGCGCGATCAACAGTTGGCACGATTCGTTCACTCCACTCGGCGGAATGATCCCGCTGGTCAACATCATGTTGAGCGAAGTGATTTTTGGCGGGGTCGGTGCGGGGCTGTACGGGATGCTGGTCTTCATCGTGCTCGCTGTGTTCATCGCCGGCCTGATGGTTGGACGTACTCCGGAATACCTGGGCAAGAAGATCGAAGCTTACGACGTGAAGATGGCCATGCTGGTGGCGCTGATCTTCTGTTTCATCATTCTGACCTTGACTGGGATTTCGAGCGTGCGGCCTTTCGGTACTGCGGGAATCACGAACCCCGGTCCTCATGGCCTTTCGCAGATGCTCTACGCGTTCACGTCCGCAGCGGGAAATAACGGCTCGGCATTCGGAGGGCTAACGGCGAATACGCCCTGGTACGACATGGCACTCGCGTTCGCGATGCTCGGCGGAAGATTCCTGATGCATATCCCAATGCTCGCGATTGCCGGCAACCTTGCGAAGAAGAGATATGTACCACCCTCCCTGGGCACGTTCCCGGTAACCACCCCGCTGTTCACCACGTTGCTAATCGGGGTGATCCTCATCATCGGCGCGCTCACGTTTTTCCCGGCGCTGAGCCTCGGACCGATCCTGGAGCACCTCCAGATGCACGCAGGAAAGGCGTACTGAGAAATCTATGTCAGCGAAACGCAAATCTCTTTGGGACACCAATATCGTGAAGCGTGCCTTGTTGGACGCCCTCCTGAAACTGAACCCAAAAAAGATGATGGGCAATCCCGTCATGTTCGTAGTGGAAGTCGGGAGCGTGGTAACGACGGCATTGCTGCTGGTGCGACCGCACGAGTCCCTCAAGTTCAACCTGCAGATCACGTTGTGGCTCTGGTTCACGGTACTGTTTGCAAATTTTGCCGAAGCGATGGCGGAGGGCCGCGGCAAGGCGCAGGCTGACACTCTGCGGAAGGCGCGCTCGGAGACGATCGCAAACCGGTTGCTGGGCAACGGTAGTACTGAGCAGGTAGCCAGTTCCAAGCTTCGTGTCAACGATCTGGTGTTAGTGTCGGCCGGGGAATTCGTGCCGGGGGACGGAGAGATTATTGAAGGGGTTGCGTCGGTAGATGAGTCTGCGATTACTGGAGAGTCTGCGCCCGTGATTCGCGAATCGGGCGGCGACCGCTCCGCGGTGACAGGCGGCACTCGAGTGTTGTCCGATCAAATCAAGGTGAAGATCACCTCGAATCCCGGCGAAACCTTTCTCGACCGCATGATTGCGCTGGTTGAAGGCGCAGAGCGACAAAAAACTCCGAACGAGATCGCGTTGAATATCCTGCTCGCCGGGCTGACGATCATCTTTTTATTGGCAGTAGTGACGCTGCAGCCGTTTGCGATTTACTCCGGCGCGCCGCAGACGATCTTCGTCCTGGTTTCGTTGCTCGTGTGCCTCATCCCGACCACAATCGGAGGTCTGCTTTCGGCGATTGGCATCGCCGGGATGGATCGATTGGTGCAACATAACGTGCTCGCAATGTCGGGGCGCGCTGTGGAAGCAGCAGGCGACGTAAACACTCTCCTGTTGGACAAGACGGGCACCATCACTCTGGGCAATCGTCAGGCCGCAAGATTTCTGCCTGCTCCGGGCGTCAGCGATCAGGAGATTGCAGATGCCGCACAACTATCTTCACTCGCGGACGAGACGCCGGAGGGGCGTTCGATCGTAGTGCTCGCAAAGGAAAAGTATGGCCTTCGGGGGCGTGAACTCGGTTCGCACGAGGCGCACTTCGTTCCGTTTTCCGCTCAGACAAGAATGTCGGGCGTAAACCTAAATGGGTTCGAGATTCGCAAGGGAGCGGTTGATGCCATCGAACGTTACCTGCAGGAGGCCTCGGCGCCGATGCCTCGGGAAGTGAGGGCGTCGGTGGAGACGATTGCCCATAGCGGAGGGACTCCGCTCGTAGTCGCCGAGCGGAGACGCGGTGCGCTGGGCGTGATCGAACTCAAAGACGTGGTGAAGGGTGGAATGCGCGAGCGCTTCGACCAACTTCGCTCGATGGGTATCCGGACGATCATGATTACCGGCGACAATCCGCTGACTGCGGCGGCTATTGCACGCGAGGCGGGCGTTGACGATTTCCTGGCGCAGGCGACGCCGAAAGACAAGATGGACCTCATCCGCAAAGAACAAGCAGAGGGGAAGCTCGTCGCGATGACCGGAGATGGCACGAACGACGCCCCAGCACTCGCTCAAGCCGACGTAGGCGTTGCCATGAATACAGGCACGCAGGCCGCGAAAGAAGCGGGAAACATGGTGGACCTCGATTCAAATCCCACCAAACTGATTGAGGTGGTTGAAATCGGCAAACAATTGCTCATGACCCGCGGAGCTTTAACGACCTTTTCGATCGCAAACGATGTGGCGAAGTACTTTGCGATTATCCCAGCCATGTTCGCCGCTACGTTTCCGGTGCTTGGCGCGTTGAACATCATGCGCTTGAAGACCCCGCAATCGGCAATTCTTTCGGCAGTGATTTTCAATGCCCTAATCATTGTTGCGCTAATTCCCCTGGCGTTGCGTGGAATCAAGTATCGGCCTATGGGTGCAGCCGCAATTCTGCGACGCAACCTTTGGATCTATGGCATTGGCGGGGTCATCGTGCCTTTTATCGGGATCAAAGTGATCGACTTGTTGATCACCAGCATTCGCCTGGCGTAGGAGCATTCGCATGAAAAAGAACATTCTGACTTCGATCCTGATGACGCTGGTGACGACAGTCCTGCTCGGACTCGTGTACCCGCTGGTGGTTACAGCGGTCGCGCAGGCGCTGTTTCACGACAAGGCGAATGGTCAACTGGTGAAGAAAGATGGAGCCGTCATCGGATCGAAGATCATTGCGCAGCCTTTCACGTCTCCCGGGTATTTTCATCCGCGCCTCTCGAATGCCGGGAACGGCTACGACGCGGCTAATTCGGGCGGAACGAATTATGGTCCGACGAATCAAAAATTGATCGACCGGGTGAAGCAGGATGCAGCTTCGGCCCAGGCTGAAAATCCGTCAGCAGCAGTTCCTGTCGATCTCGTCACGACCTCGGCCTCCGGATTGGATCCGGATATCACGCCGGCGAATGCCGCGTTTCAACTTCCGCGAGTCGCCAGAGAACGCGGAGTTACGGAAGAGAAACTTCGGGGATTGGTTTCCGAGCACATCCAAGGCAGAACACTAGGTGTGCTCGGAGAACCACGAGTCAACGTGCTCGAGATGAACCTCGAGCTGGACCGCTTGTACCCACTGGAAAAACGCACTTCGAATTAGGCCTCGTGCAGCCAAGCGGATGCCCCTTGGAGAGTCCGGGCCTTCGTCGTCTTCGGTACAAACTTGAAAGGGTTCAGTCACCTTATGAAATCTTACATTCTTAGAAACTCGCTTCGAATCGTGCTCGTGTGTTGCCTTGCGATTGTGGTATGTCACGCGCAGGAGGCGAAGCAAGCGACGGGCATGAAACTCGCGGAGGTGGCCGATGACGACACTGCAGCGACCGTCGACAGCGCGTCCACACCGGCTGAGATCGCCAAAGAATTGGAGCGGATGAAGGCTCGGATCGAAGAACTTGAAAAGCAACTCAGGCAGAAATCGGCTCCTGATGTGCCCAGTGTCGCTTCCGAGAACCTGGGCAGTGTAAATGAAACCGTTCGGGAAACTGCCGCGACGACGAAGCTGGATGTCCAAACGAAAGAGGATCCGGTGGCGCCCTTTTCGTATGCCGACTGGACGTGGTTGAACGGCACGGCCCGAAACAAGGACGCCGTTTGGGATTCCAAGTTCTTCACGCCGGAGGTCCGCTTCGATAGCAGCTATGTTCAGGACTTCAACCATCCACGCGACGACACCATCGGGGGTTCGACGGAAATATTTCGCTCCAACGAAATCCAAATGGACCAGATCAGTGTTGGTGGAGACTTTCATTGGCAGAACGTCCGCGGCCGTATCCTGACGATGAACGGGATGTTCGCGGTCACCACGCCGCGCAATGATGCGAGCCCGGGCCGCGGGCAATGGGATCTGCGCAACGCGTACCGCTATGTCTCCGAGGCGTACGGCGGGTATCACTTCAACGTAAACCATGGACTCAATATCGATGCCGGTATCTTCGTTTCCTACATCGGGTTGTTCAGCTACTACAACTTCGACAACTGGGCCTATCAGCCCTCGTATGTTTCCTCGAACACACCATGGTTTTTCAATGGCGTGCGAATTCAATGGTTCCCCACGGACCGTTTGAAGATCGAGCCGTGGATCATCAATGGTTGGCAGTCGTACGGGAGATATGGCGGCAAACCCGGGCTGGGCGGCCAGATCCTATGGAGACCGAGGCAATGGATCTCGATGGTGTTCAACAATTATGGCATGGGAGAAGATACGCTGGGTCTCGGCAACGGACACTTCGGACGTTCGCGCATTCACACCGACGACAGTGTCGAGATCAAGTACTACGACCGGCCCGAGAAAACGCTCGACAAGATGGCATTCTCGCTTACCGGAGACCTGGGTTGCGAATACGGAGGTGGAGTGAGCTGTCACGGGAACACTTCGCAGGGACCGAAGCAAAGCTTTGCGGGATGGATGCTCTACAACCGCTTCTGGTTCAAGAAGGACGTTTACGCAATTACCCTGGGGGGCGGCGCGATGGATAATCCTGGACGATACCTCACGCTCCTCCCGCCGATTAATGGCGCCGATGCAATCTCGGGGTCTCCTTACTTCACGCAAAATCCGGGCGATCCGTTTAAGGCGTGGGACATGAGCGTCACCGGAGACTGGATGCCGCGGCAATACATAACCTTCCGCGCCGAGTATGGATATCGTCACGCGAATGTTCCGTACTTCACGGGAGCCGGGGGGATCACGCCGCCTGGCGGGAACACCGGCAGCCCCTCTGTCGCCGTCCCGGGCTGGACGCCTGACCTACGCAAAGATGAGCCGAGCATGCGTTACGCGATCATGGTGAAATTCTGAGAGCAAGCGCGCAGCGGAAGGGATTCATCCTGCTGCTGCGCGTTTGGACGGAAGAATTCTCATCACCCTTTGTTGCTGCTGTGAACTAAGGGATCCAGCTACGCCGCTTTCCCACGATGGTAGAACTCCTTACGACTTAGGTAGTGATCTCGCAGAAATGTCCACTAAAGCGTGAGTGGAAAAAGTGCGTTTAGCGCGGGTTTTCTGCCCTTCGGAGTAGCTGCGCGCGCGCTACTCCGACGAGCTCTCAAGGCAGGATTAGTGCTCACCTTAATTACCGATTAACACCGCATTTTGAGAAAGTTAGAGCGCTAAGTATTTGGGGTTGAGGCAGAGTAGATCGGTCGCTACATTCCGAATTGCGTTGCAGTACTCCCCCAAACAAATTAACGCAGCGATCAATCGCGTGAAGGGAGTGAAGCGACTGGAATCTTTTCTTGGAGCCAAACCCTGATGTTTTTCAAAAGCCTCATTCGAGCCGCCCTCATTCTCAGCCTGCTATCGTTTCTCGCCAGCTTTAGCTTTGCCCAGACCACGAAGTCCAAGATTGAAAGCATGTCGGGATGGCAGTCCTGCTCTGTATGTGCGGGCGCGGGTGGTAACGGAGCCACGATTCCACACTCGATGACCGAACACATCAGCAGCCCGAGCATGGGGGGCACCTCCACGCACTATTGGATCGGCGGTTCGCATAGCTTTGGAGCAGCCTTGTGGTGGAAACAACTTGGAGCGGATTCTGCTGCCCACAACTTTACTTACGATTTGTACTTCTATTTGAAGAATCCCGGGGCCTCGCAGGCGCTCGAGTTTGATGTCAATCAATCCGTCGGCGGACACAAGTTCATCTTCGGCACGCAGTGCAACATTGCGGCGCACACCTACGATGTCTACTCAGTGGCGACGCATTGGGTGCACACCGGGATCGCGTGCAGTGCGCCAACCGCCTACAAATGGAACCATCTGACGCTGCAGTTCCAGCGCACGTCGACGAATAAGGTTAAGTTCGTTTCAGTTTCGATCAACGGTGCGACGCACTACATCAACCGCGAATATTCGCCAAAGTCCAGTGGAGTACAGGAATTGAACGTCGCATTCCAAATGGACGGCAATCGTTCGATGACGAATTACGACGCTTGGCTGGAAAATGTCTCGCTGAAATACTGGTAAACATCTACTCAGAAACTGTTTTTCGATAAGGTCGTGGTCCGAAAACCACGGCCTTTCTATTTCTTGGATCGGCTTCAGTTCTTTGCTGTGAAGAAGTGATCGATAAGCCAATCGCGAAGATGTTCGTTCAGAATCCGCGTATTCTGGACCGGATCAAGCGCCTCGGTGTTGTAATTCACGATGTAGGCCTTCTTTCCCGCCGGATCCAAGTAGATGTGGCCGATAAAGCCATTCTGCCAGCCCATGTGGCCCACCAGACGGACGCCGCGATCCTCATGAATGAAGAAGCTGCAGGCCACGAAGTCTCGTGCCCCGGTACGAGAGGGGAAGTCTTCGCTCACCGGGACAGGCAGAAGGGGCTTCCACATCTCTTCGAGAGAAGACCGTTTGAGAATGGCGTCATATTCGGCCTGATGTTCCATATCGCCGAGTAGAAAATTGATGTACTTGATCATATCGGGCAGAGGTGCGTTGAGGCCGCCGTTCGAACGAGTAATGCCCGTGTCGAAATTGAATTCCAGTTCACTCAATTTGCCCTTCTCTAATCGATAGCTGTGCGAGCGATAGCGCAGGAGATCACTTGGGCTGCGGTCATAGTAGGAGTGGTCCATGCCGAGCGGACGCAGAACGTTCTTCTGCATGTAAACCTCGAACGGGTCGCCGGAGAGCCGCTCAATAATTTCGCCGAGAAACACAACCGCAAGGTTGGAGTAACTGAATTTCGAGCCAGGAGCGAAATCGACTGAGGTATAAGGCATCATGGCAACGAGCTGCGACCACTCTGTGGGCTCGAAGGGTTGCCATGGCTGATCGCGCCACGGCCAAGTGGGGTCGCGGAATCCGGCAGAGTGCGACATCGCTTGGCGGATGGTGATTGCCGAGATAGGCCCGAAAGGATCGTGTGCCTTGGCGATCTCGGGGACATATTTCACGATGGGATCATCAAGTGACAGCAAGCCACGATCGCGCAATTGCATGACCGCAATTCCCGTGAATGTCTTGCTGATCGAAGCCCAGTGAAATGTGGTTGCTTCGTCTACGGGCTGCTTCGTGTCGAGGTTTTGATAGCCGTAGACATCACGAAAGACGACCTTGTTGTGATCGATCACCGCAAAGGAACCGCCGACAATGCCGTTGTTGTGAAGGCCGGTCTCGTAGAAGACTTTGAGTTCGGTGGAGGCTTGCCCGGGAAATTGAGCCAGCGCGGCGGTGGCGAGCAGGAGTGTGGCCAGGAGAGTTCGCATAGAATCGTCAGAGTCGAACGGAGAACATGGCTTCGGACAGAGGATACACCGTCGCGGAATGCGGGGCGGGATTCTGTAGAATTCACAGTGATCATGGAATATGGACCAAATACGATTTTTGTGACCGGGGTCGCCAAGGTTTCCAAGGACGATCCAATCGCCAGCTCTTACGAAGTATTTTTCGTTGGCCTCATCTTGGAGAGGGACACGGGCCAAATTGTGGCCGCAACTTGCAACACGGCCCGCGATCTGACCAAGGATTTCATCAGCTCGCTATTGGTGGGCGGAAATTTACTGACCGGAGTGGACGATATCTCGGCGCAAATCAGAAACCGTTTTTTTGGTTTCGTGCAGAAGCCGCTGATCGCAGCTCTGAAGGATGCGCACAACCGCTTCGTGGTTCTCAATCGGCAGTCTTCGTAAACGTCAAACGGGCTGCCTTGACTGGTGGCTTGCGAACATGGTATTACGTTGCCCCAGAAATTTAGGTGCCTTCGTATCTATTGCCAGGTGAAGCGCCCCTGCACCGGCGAAGATAGATAAGACCAGGACTCGGCGAACCTTCCGTTCGCGAACCTGGTCTTTTTGTTTTTGCGCCCAGGGCAGCAGATCCGGGAGGTAGGACGAAAGGCACGTCGTGCTCAGTATCGCGGCAAGCTCGATGCCGGATCGAAAGAAACTGGTTCTTCATCACTGGAGGGCAACATGGCTCGCAAAATCCCCACCTCTCTTTTCCTCCTTCTTCTAGCGATTTTGAGTAGCAGTGGCGTTGGCTGGGGACAGGCGACGACCTCACTGCGCGGAACCATCACCGACATGTCGGGCGCTATCGTTCCGCATGCGAAGGTGACCCTCACCAACACCTCTACCAACCAGGAGCGCGAGACCACCACGACGGACAAGGGCCTCTACGAACTTACATCCGTGCTGCCAGGCAATTACCAGGTCACGGTGGAAGCAAAAGGATTCAGTAAGGGCGTGCAGGCCGGCGTCGTCCTAAAGGTCGACTTGCCCGCCACGCTCGACATGCAGTTGCATGTTGGCGCAGAGAACCAGACGGTTGAGGTGACCGGAGAAGCGCCGCTGTTGAATACCACGGATTCCAGCGTGGGCCACAATATGGGCGACACGGAGATCGAGCAGATTCCGCTACTGAGCGAAAACATGCCGTTGCTGCTCAGCTTTCAGCCGGGCGTGGCGTATAACGGCGATAAATTGCTTTCCGACAATTACGACACACGTGCGGGCGCAGTGAACGGCGAGCACAGCGATCAAAACAATATCCAGTTGGACGGCGTGGACGACAACGACCAGTTCAACGGCTACTCCTTTATTGGCGTGCTGCCCACCACGCAGTTCTCGGTGCAGGAATTCCGCGTGACTACTTCGAATTACACCGCCGAGGAGGGACGTTCGGCGGGCGCTCAGATCACGATGGTGACCAAGAGCGGCACGAACCAGTTTCACGGAAACCTCTACGAGTTCAATCGAAACACTGTCGGAAATGCCAACGATTTCTTCCTGAAGAATTCCGAGATCGCCAACGGGCAGCCAAACGTTCCGCAGAAGCTGGTGCACAACACGTTTGGAGGAACCTTCGGTGGTCCGCTTATCAAGAACCGTTTGTTTTTCTTCTTCAACTACGAAGGACACCGGCAGGCATTTGCGACGAGCCAATTCCTGAATATTCCAAGCTCGACACTGCGGGATGGCATCATTCAGTATCAATGCGCCACCGCGTCGCAGTGTCCAGGAACAAACGTGACCGGAGTGAGTGGAAACTCCTACGCCATACAGCCGGGCTGGAACGCACTCGGGCCGAGCGCCTTGGCATCCATGGATCCGCTGGGGATTGGTCCGAGCTCGGTGGCACTTCAGTATTTCAACTCTTTCCCGCAGCCTAACGGGGCGGCATCGCTCGACGCGCCGAATTATGGCGGATATCGATGGGCCGCTCCGACATCTTTCGACGACAACTGGTATATCGCTCGACTTGACTACAACCTCACCGCTAATGGAAATCACACTCTGTTTCTTCGGGGCGCTGCCCGCGACGATCACGATGTGCCTGTGACTGGCGCGCCGTTCCTGCCTGGGCAGGCGGCAGAACAGACCTCCATTGATTTGAGCAAAGGCCTGGTCGCGGGCTATACGGCTGCATTCACGCCTCGCCTGGTGAACAATTTCCGCTACGGCATCACTCACCAGAGCATCGGCAACCTTGGCAACTCAGATCAGCCTTGGATCTACATGCGCGACCTGAGCCAGGGCATCACGTATTCGAGCAAGTTCGTAGCGCCAACCCATAACATTGCCGACACCTTGAGTTGGCAGAAGGGGTCTCACAACCTAGCGTTTGGTGGAAACCTGCTGTTGATCCGCCGAAATGATTTCAATTACAACAACTCGTTTAGCGACGTTCTGACGAATGCGGATTGGCTGGATTCGGGAGGGTTCGCCAATAAGAACAGTCCGCTCAATCCGGCATTGGC
>JASLEQ010000093.1 GCA_030151135.1 Candidatus Sulfotelmatobacter sp.
AGGTGAAGTCATTGGTCTGCAGGCCATGAGATTCCGCGCCGTATTTCAGAGTGCCTGATCCCTGCAAAACGAAATACAGTTCTTCTTCGCGATCATAGGAGACGTTCTGACAAGAGCCATTCGCGTCAATACTGATTTCGCCGAAACGCACGACGCTTTCTAGTTTGCGGCCGTCGCGATCACCTTCTCCAAACAACGGCTTGTACTGACAAGTTGCGGTTGAGAGATCAATCTGAGCGTCTGGAGCTTGCGGCAGCCTACGCCGGAGCCACGTCGGGTCGACAGTGCGCTCCTGCCCTGCAAGAGATGGCGCCATCAGCAGCAGGAGTATGAAGATCCTGAACATTGTGCGGAAAGAATCGGGAGTTTCTGTCCCCGCGTGTGACCGCTGGTATATCACAGAATCAGCCTGCCGCAAACGAAATATTTCGTTTTATTGGGATTCATTTCGTTTGATGAAAACCGAAAACAAGTTGCGTGCTACTATCGGCGCATCCCCTCACGAGTGAGCAATGATGAAAGCGCAATCGATTTGCAGTCGAGCCGGCCTCGTTATTTTCATGGTTGCCATCTCCATCCCGTGCACCTTTGCGGCATCGAACGCATCCAGCGATAACCCATGCCGTATGGAAGCAATCGAGTACAAAGGATGGAAGGCGCAGCAACTGTCAAATCACTGGTTGCAATTGGTCGTCGTTCCCGAAAATGGCGGACGGCTCATGCAGGTAACTTTTGCAGGGCACTCGTACTTGTTTGTGAATCCCAAGTTGGCCGGAAAATATTTTCCGCCGAGTGCCACCGACTGGTTCAACTACGGTGGCGACAAACTCTGGCTCTTGCCGGAGGGGAATAACGATGAGCAGCACTGGCCCGGCAATTCCGACGTTCTCGATGACGGACCGTACACCTTTCGAAACATTTCAGAAGGGAAACGGTGTGAAATCGAGCTGACAAGCCCAGCCGATCCCCAGACGGGAATCCAATTCATCCGCACGATTAGCATCGATTCGACGTCGCCGAAGATCTCGTTTCACGCGGAGATGAAGAACGTTTCAGGGCACGGCTTGGATTGGTCGATGCAGTCGGTCTCGCAATACGACACCTCACGCGATCCGAATTCAGGGCAGAATACGCCGATTAATCCTGAGTTTTGGACATTCACTCCTGCAAATCCGTCGAGTAGTTATTTGAACCGGTACCACGTCCGTTTCGGTCCTGCGGAGAATCCCGAGGTGGACGTTCGAGAGGACGGTCTTTTTACAGTTCATTATGCCCACATGGCAGCCGAATTATGGCTGGACTCTACGGACGGATGGCTCGCAGTTGTCGATGGAACGAACAAGTACGCCATGGTCGAGCGTTTTCGGTACGACCCAACCAAAACTTATCCGGGAAAAGCCTCGGTAATTTTCTGGACCAATGGAGCAGCAGCGAGGTTGAACCGTGACGGGGTTCTCACGCTACCTCCCGATCCAGATGCAGGCCCCTACTATCTTGAAGCCGAACTGGATAGTCCCATGTGCCGGCTCCGTCCGGGCGAGAGTTGCGCGATGGACACGGAGTGGTTTCCGACCCGCGGCGAACGTGAGTTTCACGGCGTCACGGACGCGGGAATCCTGATTCGCCCGCTAACCGCCGTAGCATCCGGAACAGACCAGATCAAACTGTCAGGGTCATTTGGGGTTTTCTATCCTGGACACCTAGTCGCTCGGCTCTACGGTGCCCATGCCCAGCCAATGGAAGTCCCAATCGTCGATGTGAGCCCTACTGACCAGGTCGCTCTGGACAAAGAGATCACCTGTCCCGGAAAATGCTCACGGTTATCGATCCATCTGATTGACAATGACGGTATCGACCGTGGCGCGCTTCAGGAAATTCGACTAAGTGATCAAGCCATCCATTGAAATGAAACCTCACCTGGGAGCACTTTTTTTTGCATTGATGCTTAGCTTTGCCGTGCCACAACTGCTCGGACAGCAGGAAGGGTCTGTCGCGAAGTCCGCCTTGCATGTCAGCTCCGCAGATCTGCTGACCAGTCCCGTTGACGAGAACTGGCCCTCCTACAATGGTGACTATACGGGGCGCCGCTTCAGCAGCTTGCGTGAGATCAATAGAAGCAACGTGGCGCAACTACGCGCCGCGTGGGTCTTCCATCCGGGCAATACCCAGAGGCTCGAGGTCACACCTGTTGTGGTGCGCGGTGTCATGTATCTGACATCTGCGAACGACGTCTATGCCCTGGATGCCACCACGGGTAGAACTGTCTGGCACTACGCGCGCCCGATCAGTTCCGGATTACTCGATGACGCCGCGGCGCATAAGAGTCGCGGAGTTGCCGTCTGGGACCATTTCGTTTATTCGGAGACGGACGACGCTCATCTGCTATGCCTCGACGCGCGCTCCGGAAACCTGTTGTGGGATGTCGGGTATGCCGAGAAGAGCAAGCATTACGGAGCCACCAGCGCGCCTTTGATCGTGAAGGATGAAGTGATTGTCGGAACATCCGGCGGCGATTCGGGTGTGCGTGGCTTTGTCGCTGCCTTCGATGCGCAGAAGGGAACGCTCAAATGGAAATTATGGACGATCCCCGGACCGGGAGAATTTGGCTCTTCCAGTTGGCCCGGTGACCTGTATCTGCACGGGGGTGCAACAACCTGGATGCCCGGCACTTACGATCCCGAACTGGATACGGTGTACTGGACTACGAGCAATGCAGCGCCTGACTTCGACGGAAGTTCCCGGCCCGGCGACGATCTGTATACCGCATGTGTGCTGGCCATTGACCCGAACACTGGAAAAATGAAGTGGTATTTCCAGTTCACGCCGCATGACCTCTACGACTATGACGCGAATGAAACTCCAGTCCTGGTCGACAAGGAAGATGAAGGAACCCCAAGGCACTTGCTGCTGCAGGCCAATCGAAATGGATTCTTCTATGTTCTGGATCGCACGAACGGCAAATTTCTGCGGGCATCGCCCTTTCTGGAAAAGTTGACATGGGCAACCGGGATTGACTCCTCCGGCCGCCCAATCCTTTCCGGACTCGAGCCTACGAAAGAGGGAACGCATATTTGCCCGGGTATTGTGGGTGCGACGAACTGGTTCTCACCTTCCTACAATCCAAATACCGGGCTCTTCTATGTTATGGCGCTTGAGAACTGCAACGTCTACTTTTCCAAGCCCCAGCCATTTACCAAAGGCGAGACATTCTACGGAACGGGCACGAAGCGACCGCTCGACGAACATTCTCAAAAGATCTTGCTGGCCCTATCTTCTGACGGAAAAAAGGTATGGAAATATCCCCAAACCGGACGCGGAAACTCATGGGGAGGCACTTTGACAACCGCAGGCGAGCTCGTGTTTTTCGCCGATGACGCTGATTCTTTGGAAGCTGTGGATGCCAGCACAGGTCAGCCGCTCTGGCATTTCAATACCGGGCAGTCCTTCAGCGCGTCGCCTATGACCTATGCGGTAGGTGGAGTTCAGTACGTCACGATTGCCGCAGGCAGCGATGTATTCGCATTTGCTCTGCCGCACTGAATCGACCGTCAACCGAATGGTTAGTGCGCAACATACGGAACGAATCCGTGGGTATTAGTCTTAAGGCGATATACAGAAGTGGTCGCGGTGATGTAGAGAGTTCCGAATTGCGGATCGCCCCATGTCAGATTGGCAGGCTGCTCGGGCATGACGATTGTTCCGAGATGGTTCCCCTCAGCGTCCCATAACCAGATGCCTTTCGGTCCGGTCACAAAAATGTTGCCTTTGTTATCCACTTTCATTCCATCGGGCACACCGTCGCCTTTGCCGCCAGGCTCTTCGCCGAAGATGCGGCCATTGGTCAAATTCCCGTCGGCGGCTACCTCGTAGACCCGGATGTTTCGTTGCTGGCTGTCATCTACGTAGAACCTTTTTCCGTCCGGAGAAAATGCCAAGCCATTCGGCTGGCTCAGATCTTTTGTCAACAAACGCACGTTCCCGCTTTCGTCTAGACGGTAGACCCCCTGAAACGGAATGTCCTGCTTCTCCCCGGCGACGAGATCAAGCGTTGGATCGGTGAAATACAAAGCGCCATCAGGACCCACAATCACATCGTTGGGGCTGTTGAGCCGTTTACCTTCAAAGTGATCCGCGAGAATCTTGTACTTGCCATCTGGGGTTATTGCGATGATTGCTCTCAAGACACTGGCGCAATCAATCAATCGATGCTGCCGGTCAAACGTATTTCCATCTGGATCACCGAGCGAGATGACTTCTTCCTTCTTGCCATCAGGAAATACACGGAAGATCTTGTTGATAGTTTCGTCGCTCACGTAGACGAAGC
>JASLEQ010000094.1 GCA_030151135.1 Candidatus Sulfotelmatobacter sp.
ACGGGCAAACCGGAAGTAACCTGCTTTGAATGAGAACCCGGTTTCGTGGTCACGAACTGGGGATGGTTCGCGTAACCGGGCCGTTACACTCGTTAAGAAAACCGACGAAGCCTTTCGTTTGTCCGGTTTGTTCAATCCACCCAGTTTCGTAGGGCTAGCGGCTTCACATTGGGGTGTCGTATTTGGCTTTTGGCGTTACAGTCGCGTGCTGTGTAGCACAGCCCATTCCCTAAGCAACTGAAGCTCGGCCAGTAATCGGCGCCTCCTGTATCTGGCGATGGCGTTGAGAAATTCGTTCGATGACGTCCGATCAATCGGCGACCGGCGGTGATCCCGATGGCACGGAGAACCGAGGGTACTGTTGACTTTGGGCGGGCTCTTTGTTGTACTTAAAACCATATTAACGGTGAAGGAGTTCACCGAAACCGCTGTTCCCATCTTTTAGCCGGGTACAGCTGATGACTCCTGACAAGTGAAGACTTGTCGCGGAGTCATGACCCCGGCGAGTTTTCCGAAAAGCAAATAAGCGTTGAGGCTGCTGTCCGCGAGTCCGGACTTTAGCAGAGCCGTGACGCACAGAAAGGAAAACGACTTGCTGAAATATGTGCTGGTCGGGGTGGGAGGATGCCTGGGATCCATCTTGCGTTTTTGGCTGGGCAATTATCTGGGCGGAAAGATGGGAACGCGGTTTCCCTATGGAACGTTCGTGGTTAACATCAGCGGCTCGTTCCTGATCGGGTTTGTATTTGCGTTGCTAACCGCAAAAACGCACTGGAGCCCGAACTGGCGCTACCTGATTCCAATTGGGTTGATTGGTGGATATACGACGTTTTCGAGCTTTGAATTTGAAACGCTGCGTACTATACAGGATGGCCAGATCGGAGTGGGGCTGCTGTATGTCGGGCTGAGCGTCTGTGTCGGTTTTGTCGCGGTGTGGGGAGGACTGGTGGCCGGGAGCGCAATCCCATGAAAATCTCCGCTCTGCTGCTCACGAGACGCATCCATCAGAAGTAAAGAGGACGTTCATGCGAGGAGGAGAATGTGCTCACACCAGGGCCCGGAAAAAAGGTGGGAGTTTACGTGGCAGAGGACCAGAAGTACCACGGCTCTTCTGCGTACGCTGCGATTCTGGATTTCTTATTCTTCCACGGCGTTTCCGGGGCGACGGTTACCCGCGGGATCGCCGGGTTCGGCGCCGACCATCATCTTCACACCGATCGCCTGGTGGATCTCGCGGCAAAGCTGCCGGTGAAGATCGAATTCATCGAGACGGCCAAAAAGGTGGAAGAGCTCCTTCCTAAGTTACAGGCGATGGCGGGAACAGGCCTGATCGAAATGCAGGATACGACGATTGTGAAGCCGGCTGAAAGCGAGAAGAAACAGTCGCTGCCCGAAACTGTTGCATTGAAGCGGGAAAGCAAGGCGAAGATCATGCGCATCTACATCGGCGAAAACGATAAGTGGAACGGCGAGCGGCTGTATGAAGCAATCGTAAACGGGCTTCGCGCCCACGATATTGCGGGTGTGACCGTTTACCGCGGCATTCTAGGCTACGGAGCCAACCGCCGAATTCATAAGGATGTAAAGCTCAGCCTTTCCCATGATCGTCCTATTCTCTTGTCGGTAGTGGACAGTGAAGAAAAGTTGCAGGCTTTCATGCCGATCCTCGAGCAGATGGTGCAACAGGGACTCGTGGTGATGTCGGATGTGGACATTGTGAAGTACAGCCACGATTACAAGAAGGCTGAGCGGCGCCAGGAGACACGGCCATGAGACTGGAAGGAAAAGCCAAGATGCTGCGCATCCACTTCGGAGAGGACGACAAGTGGAACGACAAACCGCTCTATGAAGCCATCGTGATGAAATGCCGCGAACTGGATATTGCTGGCGCGACGGTTTTTCGCGGAATCGAAGGATACGGAGCAAGCACCCTTGTCCATAAAGAGCATTTCCTGCGTTCTTCGGACCGGCCGATCATGGTTTCCGTGGTGGACACGGAGGAGAAGATCAAGGCTCTGATCCCAGCACTCGACGAAATGGTGGACGAAGGACTCATCGCGATGTCAGAGGTAGAAGTAATCCGCTACGTGCATCAGGACGGAGTGCGATCCCTCGGGTAGATGAGGAGTATGACAAGATGAGCTCGACCACCGATCGAACTGCGGGACCAGCAAGGAAGTGGCGGTTCCTGCCGCAGCGCAACAGCGATTTTTACTCAGGGCGTTGGGATTCGGTCCGGCAGCAGATGCCATAGCTTTGCCAGAGTCGAAACCATGGGCTATGGGCGAGTTGATCGTCGTGTCGTCGATTTGCGGCGGAAAGATCGCTGGTACTCATCGGCCTCGAATCAGGGGCGGCGAAGATACGTTCCAGCAACTCGATGTCAGCGATAATCTTTTCCGCGTCCATGCCTTCCGCTTCTTCTCCTGCCTAGAAACTGGCCCGCATTTCGCTCGAAGTTCCGCCCGCGGCCGGGACATAACACTTCAACGTATAGTCCATGACCATGCGGTCGGCGTTGAAGCGCCAACCGAGGGTACGAATGGTACGCTTCATGCGCTTGATCCAGCCCCGAGGCAAGCCGTCGCGATCACGCATGTAATAGAGCGGAACGACTTCGTCACGGAGCGTTCGCATCAAGTCTTCCCCGTCACGCGAGTCGTGAACATCCATGTTGGAGTGAGTCTTGCCAGTGCCGATGGCGAAGCCGTTGGCTCCGTCGTAGGCCTCGGCCCACCATCCGTCGAGGATGGATAGATTCAAGCCACCATTCAGAACCACTTTTTGACCACTCGTTCCGGAGGCTTCCAACGGGCGGCGTGGATTGTTCAACCAGACGTCGACACCTTGAACGAGGTAGCGCCCGACGTTGATGTCGTAATCCTCGACAAACACAAACCGGTCCCGGAATTTGGAATCGCGCATCATCTCGGCAATCTGCTGAAGGATGCGCTTTCCTGGCTCGTCAAGCGGGTGGGCCTTGCCGGCGAATACGAACTGCACCGGGCGGTTTGGGTCGTTCACCATTGAGGTGAGCCGCTCGATATCGGTGAGGATCAGGTTAGCTCGCTTATAGGTAGCGAAGCGGCGCGCGAAACCGATCGTAAGGGCGTCGGGGCTGAGAACACGCTCGAGGCGCAGAAGAACATCGGGGGACTCGCCGCGGCGCTCGGCTTGGGCAACGGCACGGCGCCGCACGAATTCGATCAAACGCGACTTGAGATTGAGGTGGGTTTCCCAGAGCTCGCCATCGTCAACATTTTCGATACCAAGCCAAATCTTGGCTTCACTTCCGCGCTGATGCCAATCGGTGCCGAGATGCCGGTCATAGAGGCGAAACATCTGCGGAGCCAGCCATGTTGGGACGTGCACACCGTTGGTGATGTGCCCGATTGGGATTTCATCTTCCGGTTTGCCTTTATAAAGGCCGGTCCACATGGCGCGGGAAACCTCACCATGGAGTGCGGACACAGCGTTCGCGCGTCGTGAAAGGCGAAGTGCCAGTACGGTCATGCAGAAAAGCTCGTCGGCATTGGTAGGATTCTCGCGCCCCAACCCCATGAGACTTTCCTGACTCAGTCCCAGGGCCTCACGAAGAGGACCGACATGTTCTTCGACCAGACCGGCATGAAAGCGGTCGTGGCCAGCCGGGACCGGGGTGTGGGTCGTGAAAACGACCTCGCGGGAAATTCGAGGAACCGCGGCTTCGAAGCTAATGCCTTCGTCTTCCATCCGCATACGAATCGCTTCGAGCACTGCAAAAGCACTGTGGCCTTCATTCAAGTGCAACACGCCGGGAGTGACGCCCAAGGCTTTGAGAGCACGAAGACCGCCGACTCCGAGCAGGACTTCCTGGCGGATGCGGATCCGCAAGTCTCCACCATAGAGTCGCGAGGTAAGCTCGCGGTCCTCTGGAGCATTGCCTTCGACGTCGGAGTCCAGCAGGAGCAGATCGCGACGTCCAACTGTGGCTCGCCAGACTTTGGCCTGAATCCGTCCACTGCGGGTTTCGATCTCAATAAGGACAGGCCGGCCATCCATTCCGATGGCTGGCTCCATGGGCAACTGATTGACGTCTGTGTCCAGGTACTCTTCGCGCTGCCATCCGCTGAGATCGAGGTGTTGGCGGAAGTAGCCTTGAGGATAGAACAGCCCAACGCCGATCAATGGGATGTCGAGATCGGAAGAACTCTTGATGTGATCACCCGCCAAGACGCCGAGGCCGCCGGAATAAACGGGGAGGGATTCGTGAAGGCCGAATTCAGCAGAAAAGTACGCGACCGGATGGGGTCTCAGTACGCCGGCGTGCCTGGTCCCCCAGGTTCGATCGTTTCCGAGATATTCCCGCAAACGGCGGTAGGCGTAGTTCACCCGGCTATGCAACATCAGTTCCGTGGCGCGGGCTTCGAGCTTGGCAAGAGGGATTTCGTTAAGCAGGGCGATGGGATTGTGATTGACTTCGTTCCAGCGAACCGGATCAAGGTCGAGAAAGATGCTGGCCGTATTCTGATCCCAACTCCACCAGAGATTCCGAGCGAGGGTCCAGAGACGCTCCTGCAGAGGAGCGATAAAGCGATCGAGGGTGCGGGCCTCGCTGACGATGGGAGCCACCTGCGCGGCGGCTTCAGTGAGCATGCGAATTTCGTCGGGACTGAAGACGCGAGCCTCGACGGTCTGCACCACGAGCACACCCTGGAGAATTCCACGGTCAATGATCGGAACTCCCAGGAAAGACTGATAGGCATCCTCACCCGCATCGCGGAAGTACTTGAAACGAGGATGGTTCTTGACTTGGCTGACGGAAACGGGTTGTACCTGCTCGGCAACCAGGCCGGTGAGGCCTTCGTGCACTTCCATACGCAAGTTGCCGATGCATTCGCGGCGCAAGCCGACGGTTGCGGCTAGGACGAGGTTGGCGCGATCGGGCTCCAGAAGATAGGCGGAGCAGACATCCGTGCGAAACCTCTTAGCGATCAAAGCGACGACATTCATCAGCGTTTCGGCGGATTGACCGCCTTCAGACGCAAGATGGTCCACTTCCTCGATCGACAGAACGCTTCTTTCCTCAACACGAACTGCTTGGTCCATATCCGCTTGGGTCAAATGTCCTTCCAATGACTATCGATATAACAGCGGCCAGACTGCCGACCGCTTTCGGCCATCCTTGAGAACTCCACACTCGGAGGGTTGTTCCTATTGTAAGGGGCAGAGAGGAATTGTGCCGAGCAGGATTCCACAGGATATGTGCAGGCGACGGCACGGAAGATATTTGCTAGCGTACAAAAGGAAAGAGTAAAATCCCGCCGTCCTAGCCAGCCAGCAGCCGTTTTACGAGAACGAAGGCAGACGCGATCATGATCGGCGAACGCGTTGAAATCCTTACGCCGGATAATCCTTCACTTTTATGTCACCGACCAGATTTGAGGAGGAACCAGAGTGGCGGCTTCTGCGCGCCGCTTGCATCCAACACGGCACCGACGAAGCTGAGCCAATCGGATCGATCCTACAATTACCGATCCGCTGGAAGCCTGTTTCCGAACTTGCTGAGGCTCATGGCTTACAGCCTCTTCTTCACCGGGCCTTAGTACCGTTCCAAAAGTGCATCCCGCCACAAGAGTTCGATCTTCTCACATCGCGGCAACGGGCAAATCTTCATAAGGCGATGATGCTGTCGCGTGAGTTGATCCAAATCCTGGATCTGCTTGACACGGAGAGGATCGAGGTAATGCCGTACAAAGGGCTAGTGTTAGCAGAGGCTCTTTACGGCGATATGGCGTTGCGGCAAACCGGAGATATGGATCTGCTGATCAGATCCGAAGACTTGTCGCGGGCTCGTGACGCTCTGAGGCGTCTTTCTTATTCTCGTCACTTGCGTTTCACCCAGCGCCAGGAGCAGGCCTATTTGCGAGTGGGGTATGAGCACACGTTTGATTCGCCGATGGGAAAGAATCTTCTGGAATTGCAATGGAGGATTCAACCGAGATTCTATGCAGTCGATTGGGAAGTTGAAGATCTGTTTCAGAGGGCTGTGACGGCGTCGGTGGCCGGGCGAGCGGTGAAAACGGCATCCAATGAAGATTTGTTTCTTATTCTTTCATTGCATGCAGCCAAGCACCTTTGGGGGAAACTGATCTGGATTTGCGATATCGCGCGACTGATGACTGATAAGGACATAGATTGGTCGCAGATCGCAATGCGCGCGCGGGATCTGAGGATTCGACGATTGCTGACCTGTAATGTGCTCCTTGCGAATCAACTGTTAGATGCCGCTATACCGCGTGAGGCGGAACAATGCCTACTGAACGACAAACCGACGATCGACCTCACGCAACAGGTTGCGAGGCTTCTTTATTGCGGACAAGTTCCCGAGGTGGAATCTTTTGCGTACTTCCGAACGACAGTGCAGCTGCGCGAGAACCTGATTGATCGAGTGCGGCTGTTGACCCGCCTGGCTTTTACTCCGGGCCCGGGTGAGTGGGCAGCGGTTCGCCTGCCTGAACCATTATTTCCGCTCTATCATCTGGTACGGCTTTCACGACTCGCCGCGCGGCTGGGAAGAACATAAGTTTTACCGAGCAAGTTGCCGGGCAGGCAATTCCGAGTTAGAGGTCCCGAGAACAAAAAGCAGGAGCATCGTCGCGCAGCCAAGAATGGGGATGTACAAGCCCGCATTGATCCTTCCAAAACGATCGGAGATCACGCCAACAATCCATGGAAGCAATCCTCCTCCAATATTCGAGAGGGTGAACATGATCGATCCGATTCGGGCGGACTCGAACTGTCTTGAGAGCAGGGAAATCGAAATGGGATAGACCGATGAGAGTCCCAATCCCGCAGCACAAGCACTGAAGGCCACCGCGCGGAGTCCATGTGAGAGCATCAGACCGGAACTTCCGAATAAAGCAAGGAGCAGCCCGATTTGCGCAATTCTGACGTCGCTAGTGGTGCGCAGCAGCAGGGGGGCTATCCAACGTCCGATCATGAGAGTGGCATAGAAAAAGGAAGGAGTCATGAGCGCCAGGGGCGGCGCGATGCTGCCAAGGCTCTTGGAGTAGGAAGCGATCCAGCCACCGAATGCGTTTTCGGTCCCGACATAGACCAGGAACAGCCCTGCCAGCACAAGGAAGGCGGGTAATTTGAGGCGCACGAGCGGAAACACAGAACCGGAATCGTCACCCGAAGGGGAAGCTACGATTGCCGATGGCAGTAGCGCGATCCTGAGTGCGATCACGACGGAAAATACAGCAACGCCGCACAAAAAGGTAACGATATGGTGTGTTCGTGCGGCGGCCGCCACGATAAAAGGGCAAGCCACCGCACCAGCGCTCCAAAAGAAGTTCAAGAGATTCAGCGCAGCGCTCTGGCGAGCGGGATTGACGACGGCAACCATCAGATTGGCAGCAGGCACAGCAACTCCCAGACCGGCTCCGTACAGGCCGATGCACAGGATCCCAAGGATCTTCGACCCCGTAAACAACAGAGCGAGGCCGACGGCCATAAGTACCAGCCCGATTTTGATTGGGAAGAGAAATCCGCGGCGAGCGGAAAGAGCGCCCGACACGGCGACGGCGCAGGTTGAAGCTATGTACTGCGCGGTGAACAGCGCTCCAGCCTGGGAGTAGGTGAGCGACCATCGCGCCGACAGGCTGGGCAGTAGGGGTCCGAGCAGCACGGTGGCAATTCCGATTGGAACAAAAGAGAGGTACGCGGCACGGGTCAGCGAACGGGCGGAGGCCATTGAAGCCTGTGTGTCGCTAGTTGGCATGAATGAGAGCGGCGCCTCGGATGTGGAAACGGAATCGCGCTGCCAACGATGCTATCAGGAGGCGGAAACGCGCGCTGTAGATTCCCGTACGACCAGGTCTGGTTCGATAGCGATTTCCGACGGATACTCTTTGTTGCCTTCGATCCTCTCAAGCAGGCTTTGCGCCGCGACCTCTCCCATGCGGTTCAGGGGCTGACGAACCGTGGTGAGGCTCGGAGTGTGAAAGGCAGCGCCGGGAATGTCGTCGAACCCCATGACGGAAATGTCTCGTGGAACCTGTAGACCTTGCTCCTGGATGGCGCGAATCGCTCCGATGGCGGAAATATCGTTGTAAGCGAAGAGCGCGGTGAATGGCTTTTGTCGGCTGAGGAGCTGTTTGGCAAACGGATAGCCCAATCTGGGGGTGGGGTCGTCGGCATCGATCTGAACAGTCAGATCGGAATCCACATTGATATCCATCTGAGCGGCCACGCGACAAATGGCGGCGAAGCGATCGGTGGAGTCGGAGCTCAGGGGATTGCCGCGCATAAAAGCGATCTTCTGATGCCCGAGTTCCTTCAAATGCCTGAGCGCAAGGCTGGCGGCCCGCTCATGATCGAGAACAATGTTCGTCACGCCCTTCACTTTCTTGTGGCCAGCAATGGCGACAGTAGGCAAGGTCGGCGAATCCTGGACGGTTGTATCGACGGTGATTATGCCTTCCACACCGCGCTCTAAAAGCAATTGCGCGTATCTCTCGAGCAGGTTGAGATCGTGACGGTGAACCACGGTGAGGAAGAAGTAGTTACGCTGCCGCAGGTATTGCTCGATGCCACTGATGATGGGAGAGCTGTAGGAATCTCCAATCTCTTCGGCAATGACGCCAATCGTATAG
>JASLEQ010000268.1 GCA_030151135.1 Candidatus Sulfotelmatobacter sp.
CATACCGCGGATCGGTCTGCTGATCGTAAGTCCGCTTCACCGATTCGTACAGTTCCTTCTTCTCCGCATCGCTCAGCTTCTTACCGCCGCGCTCCAGCTGCTTCACTTTGATTTCCACCAGCGTCCCTGCGGCCGAATCTCCACTCATCACCGCATACTTGGCGGTCGGCCAGGCAAAAACGAACCGTGGATCATATGCCTTGCCGCACATCGCGTAGTGGCCCGCACCAAACGAGCCTCCGACGATGACCGTAATCTTCGGTACGACGGAATTCGAAACGGCATTCACCATCTTCGCGCCCGCTTTGATAATGCCGCTCCACTCTGCATCTCGCCCCACCATAAATCCATTCACATCGTGGAAGAAAACCAGTGGGATTAGGTTTTGGTTGCAATCCATGATGAAGCGGGACGCTTTTTCCGCGGACTCTGTATAGATGACGCCGCCGAACTCTACCCGCTTGTGCCCCTCATGATCGGTCTGCTGGGCATGCAGTTTCTGATTTGCCACCACTCCCACCGCAAATCCACCGATCCTCCCATACCCGCAAATTAGCGTCTTGCCATATTGCGGCTTGTACTCGTCGAAACGGCTGCCATCGAGTACGCGCGAAAGAATCTCTTTCATGTCATATGGGCGTCCCGGCGAAGGATCGTAAATCCCATAAATTTCTTCAGCGGCATGTGCCGGTTCAGTTGGTTTCTTCCGGTCCCAGGGCGAGAGCCGCCGGTATCCCCACTTCTCTACGATCGATCGAATCCGCGCAATGCAGGCCTCGTCAGAAGCTTCACGGAAGTCCACTGTCCCGCTAATTGCCGAGTGCATCGCTGCCCCGCCCAGCTCTTCGGCCGAAACCTTCTGCCCAATGGCCGCCTGCACCAGGGCCGGTCCCGCGAGAAACAGTCCGCTGCCATCCGTCATCAGCACGTGATCGCACATCACGGGAAGATATCCTCCTCCCGCTACGCACATCCCCATGATCGCAGCAATCTGTGGAATCCCCATCGCTGACATTACTGCGTTGTTGCGAAACACCCGGCCAAAATCATCGGTGTCGGGAAAAACATCTTCCTGTAATGGCAGAAACACGCCCGCGGAATCGACCAGGTAGATAGTCGGAATGCGATTCTCGATCGCGATATTCTGTGCGCGAATGACCTTTTTCGAGGTCATGGGAAAAAACGCTCCGGCTTTCACCGTCGCGTCGTTCGCGATGATCATTACCATCCGCGTGTGAATGCGTGCCAGACCCGTGATTACAGCGGCCGCTGGCGCTCCGCCCCACTCCTCATACATGCCATGCGCTGCATAAAGTCCCAACTCGAAAAATGATCCGGCATCCGCCAGCAAACCAATTCGCTCCCGCGCCGTCAGCCGCTTCTTCGTATGTTGACTCTCAATCGCTTTGGGCCCGCCACCCTCGCAGATCTTTTCACCCTCGTTGCGCACCTGCGCCATCAGGTCCGCAAGAAACCGCATGTTCGCCTCAAATCGAGCCGAAGTCGGATCGACCTTCGAAGCCAGGTAGTTGTCGGCATTGGAGTCGTTCACCGCGAGCGGTTCGTTTCTGTCAGCCATGGGATATGCCAGCTCAAAAACAAAATAACTTCCAACGGTATACCAGCCGAGCAGAACCGCGCAATGCGGCTCAATCCTGACTCGTTCGCCATGAGATCAAGCGGGAAATCGCCTCGCCGACGGGGTCGTCGCAGATCGTCTCAATCAGCCCAAGCATCAATGCGCGGGTGGCGCCGACCTTGTCCGCTGCCACGAACATCTCGAGAGCTCTGGCTTTCCCGATCAGGCGCGCCAGCCTTTGCGTTCCGCCCCATCCTGTAATTAATCCCAGAGCCGCGCCTCGATGTCCGAATACCGCATCAGGTGCGGCCAGTCGCCGATGGCAGGCAAGCGCCAGGTCGAGGCCACCTCCCATGCAATAACCATGAATCGCCGCGTACGTCGGGGCAGGGAAGTCCTCAACCACTTGCATTAACTCCTGCCCCATTTTGGCAAACTCATATGCCGACCGCCCATCGAGCACGGCAATCTCGTTCAAGTCCGCTCCAGCCGAAAAGAATTTTTCGTTGCCCGCAATGACAAGCGCTTTCGGCGAATCCTTCGCCAGCTTCGTGATCGAATGCTTGCACGACTGGATCAAACTTTCCGTAAGCCTGTTCGTACCATCAGACGAAATCAGCCGCAGGACATACACTCCTTGATGCGTCTCAATCTGGTGTGAAGTGGACACGGAAGTCGAAAATCACGCTGTACGGTCGAGCCAGTCTGCCAGGCGGCAGCCATCTTCTTCCAGCAGGAATGTTCCTACACCATAACATTCCCCCACAATTCGGTGCGATTCTTCATCCCGCGCTGCTCGGGTGATCCATTGCTGGCCTACGCGATACTGAGCCGCTGTAAACCACTTTTGCGGCAGAACTTCGACAAGCCCTGCCTGCAAATAAAACAGGAGCAGCGCGAACGCCGGATCGTCGTTCGACATTGCCCTGTAACTGCTGGGAACGATGAGTTCGTCGACTGAACTGAACTCGGCCGGCACGCTGATTTTATGCGTGCCCGCTGTGAGCGCTAGCGGTACTTCGAACTCCGCATTGGGCGGGGTCGCCGCATAGATCCGCTCCGACGTTTGCTTGAACCATCCTGCCACTTCCGCAAGGTCGAAAGCTTTAAGTTGATCGGGATCGAAACATGTCAGCCGTATGCTGCGCCCTTCCGGACACCAAACCCCAAGGAAATGTGGCGCGATCGGAAAAGGCCGACAGTACGTGTTAAGTGCAAGCCGTATTTTGTCCGGCTCGTGTTCAACTCCCAGCGTGACGAGGTGCGCCACCGGGCCCTCGGTCCCGTGATGCGTCCACGTCAAGCGCTGTCCACTGAGCGACTGGAATTTAGGAAAGGTTTCCCAATACCACGGGGCAGGACCGATGGATTGAGACAGCAGCTTGCGGGCGCGCGAAACGTCAATGTCCGACATTACCCCGCCGTGGGCACTCCAGGCGTCTTCACGTGCGTGCGGATGAACTGCACAATGTCGTCCATCGCGGTTCCTGGCTGAAAAATTGCCGCCACTCCGGCTTTCTTCAACCCACTGATGTCTTGATCGGGAATGATCCCGCCGACCAGCACGAGAACATCGTCCATCTTGTTTTGCCGTAGTAAGTCCGTCACGCGTGGAACGATGGCGTTGTGCGCTCCAGACAAAATCGACAGCCCAATCACCTGCACATCCTCCTGCAGGGCAGCGCTCACGATCATCTCAGGTGTCTGGCGTAATCCCGTATAGATTACTTCCATGCCGGCATCGCGCAGCGCCCGTGCAATTACTTTGGCCCCGCGATCATGTCCATCCAGGCCTGGTTTTGCTACCAGAACACGAATCTTGACGTCAGCCATCGATCACCATTTAAACACAGCCGCGGCAGGGATCACCATCCAGCCCGCTCCACCTCGCTCCCTAAAGCGTTTTGATATCCAGGCTCCGCCACATGTACCAGCACGCTACGCTTCGATAAGGCTCCCATGCACGAGCGATCTTTTGCATATCTTTCGGCTTCGGCAGTTTTCGCTTCTTGTAATGTTTCTTCAATGCCATCTGCACACCGTAGTCGCCGGTAGGCAAAATGTTTTGACGGCGCAGCGAAAACATCAAAAACATGTGCGCGGTCCAGACCCCAATTCCTTTGACCTGGGTCAGATGCTCGATCACCTCTTCATCGGACAGGTCGGGAAGCCTGGAAAAATTGAGCAACCCGCCCACGGTCTTCGCGGCTAGGTCCTTAAGGTAGGCCGATTTTTGCTTCGAGAGTCCAACGCTACGCAATTGCTCATCGCTCAATTTCAGAATGCCCTCGGGCGAGAGCGGTTCCCCGGCCAGTGCCGCAAATCGCTTATAGATCGTTGCGGCAGCCTTCCCATTTAACTGCTGGTAGAGAATAGCTTCGGCCAGACTGCAGAACTCCGGACTGCTGTACTCCATGCGGCACGGTCCTACGCGTTCGATGATGGCGCGCAGGACCGGATCCGACTTCTTCAGATGGTTCATCGCCTTCCGCATGGCTTTTACATGTAACACAACTCCACGCCAAAGGCGAATAAACAACGAACGCAGCCTGCGGCTATCTGCGTTGTTTCACGGCGACGGCCATCACTTCGTAGTGTCCGTTCCGTAGCAAGCTCCCCGCGCCCACAAAAGCCCGCGCCGGGAAATTTTCATGGAAGTAAGTCTTGTACACGTTGTTGAACGTGTCATAAAGCTTCAGATCGCTGCAAAATATCTGCACCGAAACGATGTCATCCATCGAAAATCCGGCGCTCTCCACCGTCTTCTTGACGCCATCCATCACAAGATGCGCTTCCAACTCCGGATCCGCTGGGGCCTGACCCGTTTTTGCGTCCAGCCCAATATGGCCCGCAATGTACAACGTATTGCCAACCTGCACCGCGTCGCTGAAAGGCAAGCCCTTGGTTTCCGCCGCAATGTACTTACGATCAGAAGCCGTCGCCGAAAGGCAAAGGGCCAGAAATGCCGTGACTACTAGAATCCTGCGCATAACAATCCTCCTGAAATTGAATTCCCCAGCAGATTAACATCTCATCGAAGTGTCGCGAACAACACACCCAGGACGCCTCCAACAAACACAATCAGCGCTGAATTTACTTGCCAGCGCAACAGTAAGACGAACGCTATCGCCGATATCAGCCACGCTGGCCACCCTCGCAGGGCGTCGACTGCCAAACGGAACGTAACGCCCGTCATCAGCGCGACAGCGCAAACATTAACAGAATCCAGAAACGCGGCGATCCACGTCGACTGCCGCAAGCGAAACAGTACAGGCGCCAGCAGTGCGACATAAATGAACGACGGCAAAAAGATCCCCACCGTCGCCACCGCGGCCCCGGGCGCCCGTCCCAGCAAGTATCCAATGAACGTCGCCGTCGACAGTACGGGGCCCGGTGTAAATTGGCCGATGGCGATTGCATCGAGCAATTGCTGCTGCGTCAGCCACGCATGTTGCTCCACCAGTCCGTGCTCTAAAAACGCCAACAATACATATCCGCCTCCGTATAGCACCGCGCCCACTTTCAGGAAGACCAACGCAATTTGTAAGTAAGATGGACGCTCTCCCACCACTGCGGCGGCGAAAATCGCCGTGCCGAAGAATTTCAAGCGCCCCAGGCACCTGCCGCTGAATATCGCCGGCACCAGTGAATTGGCACTCAGACGCGAATCAGTAAGTTGTCGCCCGGCCATCCCGATCACTCCTCCTCCAAGCAGGATCAGAATAGGACTGATCCCCAGGAAGAATGCGGTCGCTGCTGCGATCCCAAGGACGGCGAGCCCGGCATTTTTCAATGCAGCTTTTCCCAGTCGCGCGATCGCGATGACAATCAGTGCAATCACCGCCGGTTTTATTCCTGATAGCACCGCCGCGGTTTGTGGCAGAGATCCAAAACGCACGTAGGCCCATGCGAATGCTCCCGTGATGATCGCAGCCGGCACGATGAAACAGGCACCGGCCACACATAAACCCGCCCATCCTGCACGAATGAAGCCGGTGCTGATCGCCATCTCGGTGGAAGTAGGACCTGGAATCAGGTTTGCTGCCCCCAGCATGTCGAGAAACTGCTGTTTCGTCGTCCATTGCCGCTTGCGGACGACCTCCGACTCCATCATTGCAATATGCGCAGCAGGGCCGCCAAAACTGATCACGCCCAGCTTTAAGAAAAGCCCCGCCAGTTCGAGAAGCAGCGTGCCCTGCGATGACAATGAAGATGAAGTTTTTCCGGCCAAGTGATCGATCAGCGTGCGTCGCTGCGCACAGAGACTATCAGAAACAGCAAGCACATAAGCATGGCAAAGTCTGTGCGCGCGTCGCTCACCATAAACCAGAATCCTTGGCCTGCTCGAGTCAGTTCCGGAATCTTCGTCGTTGCGATCGCAGTACAGATGATGATCAATAATGGGATTGCCGCCAGCCGCGTCCAACGGCCTGCGAGTACCAACAATCCGCAAACGATCTCAAAACACCCAACCAAGTGAGCCGTGAAAGAAGGATGTGGAAAGCCGATTCGAGTGAATCGCTCAACTCCCATGTGCGGGTCAGAAAACTTGAGTACACCCTGCGTGAAAAAAATTACTCCAACCGCAATGCGGATGAAAAACGCGCCGCGCATCTCTTTTGGAATCCCGCGGAAAGGCATGCCGACAGTCTCTCGAACTCACGCCGCCTTGTGGTCCCCGCGACGGAAGTTCTCAATCAAGCGCTCAGAGGTGCGCAATGTGAATGCAAGAATGCTGATTGTCGTAGTTTTGTCTGTGCAATTTAAGAACACGCTTGCATCGCACACGTAAAGATTCGCAACATCGTGCGCCTGTCCAAACCGATTTGTAACAAATCTTTTGGGATCATTTCCCATTCGGCACGTTCCCGTCTCGTGCAGGCTCCAGCCCGGAATCTCTGGTCCATCTCCGGATCCCACATATTCTCCTCCGGCTGCTTTGAGCACGTTGGCGCATATCTCTTTTGAGTGTTCCCACATCTTCAGTACATTCTCGTCCCACTCGAAATGAATGCGTGCCACGGGAATTCCGTATGGATCTTTCACCTGAGGGTCAAGGTCCATGTAGTTCGAATCAGAACGCAACGTAGGCGCCTGAACCCCAAAACTTACCGGGGACGGATAGCGTCGCTTGATCTCTCGCTTGAAAGATGTACCGAAGCCGTCGAGTTCACGCGCAAACCACGGAAACTCTGAGCAGCCGCCGTCGGGGTATACGGAATAACCTCGAATGAATTTCTCTTCATGCGGATTGCTCAGATTCTGCCAGCGTGGCATCCACGAAATCGTACTGTCCGCCACGTGATCCGGAAAGCTCGGTTGGCCCATCAACTGCGGCAAATATCCTCGAGCTGACTCCCCGTAGAGATGGTCACATAAATTGCGCCCGACTTGCCCACTGGAGTTCGCGATACCATCCGGCCAGTGGCGAGACTTCGAGTTCAGGAGAATGCGGCTTGATTCGATGCATCCGGCCGCCACCACCACGGCGTGTCCATACACCTCAACTTCTTGCTTGGTGTCGCGGTCCATATATGCGACTCCAGATGCCCGACCGTTCTCATCCACTAATACATTCTTGGCCAGAGCGTTTGTCCGCAGCTCCAGGTTCTTCGTTGCCTCAGCCTTCGGCAATAGGAAATACGGGGAAGAGAAAAATGCTCCAACGTCGCATCCCGTTGTGCACTCGCCGCAGTAATGACACGCCGGATGCCCTTCGTGCGCCTGGGTCAGTTGGGCGCAACGATCCGGCAAATAAGGCACGTTCAGTTTCTGGCAGCCAGCCGCAAGAATATAGTCCAGACAGCGAAAGTTGAACGGCGGTAGATAGTGCCCATCCGGATTGCTGGGCCGATTCTGTATCGTGCTCGCCACTCCAATCATTTTTTCGACGCGTGTGTAGTAAGGATCAATCTCCGCATACGTCAGTGGCCAATCCACGTCGTGACCGTCCAGCGACGCCGCCCGGAAATCAATGTCCCCAAATCGCGCCGAGCTTCGTCCCCAAAAGTTCGTTTTCCCTCCCACACCCTTGCATCGCGGCCAAAACCATCTCGTCCCGGGAGCTGTCGTGAATGGAATCTCATGGTCCCATGCGGTCTTCGTGTATTCGTTATCCATATACCCAAACGACTCGCTCTTTGGATCGCCCAGCCCCCGAAACTTCATGTCCCACGGCATGCGGTGATAACGAAAATCTTTCTCTGGATCGAGCTTCTGGCCCGCGTTCAGCGCACATACCTTTAACCCAGCTTCGCAGAGCGTCTTGATGGCCATGCCGCCGCCCGCTCCCGTCCCAATCACGATTACGTCGTAAGTCTTTTTGGGCATTTGTCTCAGATCACGCTCGTGGGGCAGAGAGGTGCTTGTGCTCTGGATCGCCTTTGTGCGGACACTCGGGCGATTCCGAATAAAACTTCAGCGCGGGATTATCCAATTCTTTGTAGCCAATCTCGCTCGTGTAAAAACCCGTCACCGTATACTCGCGCATCAAGGTGAAGAATTTACGGCCATCTTCTTCACCCGCCCGTGCCTTGTCCTTGAATCCCAACGGTTCGACGATCGAAATTTGTTGCTCCGACGAGGCTTCGACGAACTTCTTCCCTAGATTGCGCTCGCAATGGGCGTCCAGCCACGCAAGTCCCAGTCGAAAGGGATATTGATGTTCCGGATCATGCGCGATCATGAAATCGATGAATTCGGCAACTCCCGCCTCGTTTGCCCCTGGCGTTCCGTCATTGGGGATGATGATGTCCGCCAGTCGCTCAACCATGGCGTACTCAGAAGAGGAGAAAAATTGAGGCTGATAAACCGCCGGCTTGCTCTGAGCGGCTTCCTTAACAACCTGCCCGCAGGCAAATCCCCATTTGCTGAATCCAGGGAAAGTCGCGGCAGTCGCCGCCATTCCCATGATGCGCAAGATTTCGCGCCGATGTACTCCCTGTCCCGCCATGACCTCTCGTTTTACCCAAACTCTATCATCCCTCGCGCGTCGAGGGATCTCTTTCCGCTCCTTACGAAAGATACTTGATCGTCGCCTCAACTAATTCCGCCGTCGGCTTGTACGGATCTCCCGGGGCATCGTACTCGATCGAACAGTATCCTTTA
>JASLEQ010000305.1 GCA_030151135.1 Candidatus Sulfotelmatobacter sp.
AACTCAGTTGGCATTGGGGGAGGGACTTCCGCCGGCTTGCCAGCAGACCAATTTCGATTTGCGCGTGTAGTCATAGAATTCTCCAGCCTTCACTTTCTCGCGCTAGCGCACGGCGACTAAACAATGATTCACAGCATGGACCGTCAGCATGATCCGGTTGTGCACTCCGACTTTCCGCATCAACTTTGCCACATGTGCTTTCACCGTTCGCTCCTCAATTCCGAGGGGAACGGCAATCTCGCGATTTGATCGGCCGGCTACCAGCATCTCGAGCACTTCACGCTCCCGAGTGGTAAATTCCGTTCTGCCCATCAGTTTTCTGCTCGCGCTGCTTGAACGTTCGACAAATGTCGCCAGGACCCGGCGGGAGGCCCAGATCAGCCCTTGGTGCACGATGCCGATCGCACTCACGAACTCGGATGCGGGAGCCGCTTCATCCACATAGCCCTTCGCGCCATGCACCAGAGCATCCAGGGCGACCTCATCGCTGCTGGTTGGTGCAGTCACGATGACACGCGCATGGGGCTGAATCGTTAGCAGATGTTGCATGACTGCCGAGAGATTTTGATTATGCCGGCGGCCCAGGATCACCACGTCGATGTTCTCCATTGCTCCGACTTCTGCGAGCGAACCGGTCAGCAGCCGTATGTCGGCACGCCCTTCCAGCAGGGCCCGGAATCCCGCCAATCGCAAGGGATCGCTGTCCACAACGGCAACCCCGATATTCGCTTCTTTTGTTGAATTCCCTTTCCTCATGCGTCATCCTCGTGCGGTTCGGAGCTTCGCAATTCAAACCTCATGGCGTTCCCGTACGCTCCTTACTCAGCACCGACGGAAAGCCACAATTTGTGGGGGAAGCGCCGCGCCTCCGATCCCGGCATTGCGTTTACTGAGATTCGAGACGCGGTCGCTGAACTTAAACTCCTGCGCGATGAAACCCCTTTTTGAGGCCGCTGCGTACGCTGGTTGACGAACGTCGCTCAGAAGTTCAGTGCTCGCCCATAAATAAGCAAACGTCCTGCCAATCATCAAAGCTGGCTGAGAACCTTTGGAATCGCTGATTTCGCAAATGATCCAAGACATCTCATCCAACCATGAGGTCGTGCGCACGGTTGTCTGCTGTCCGGATTGCTGAAGACTGTTCGTTTTACGGACTTCTAAAGACTGTTCGCAGCAAGAAGAACCTGATTTACTGAAGGCGGGAAGCAGTTCGTGGCTACGCTGGCAAGCTGGCTTTTGGTGGGCCCACCAGGATTTGAACCTGGAACCAACAGATTATGAGTCTGCTGCTCTAACCGTTGAGCTATGGGCCCGCAGCCCTCAATCTAGCACAGCGGAGCCCATGAATCCTGCGCTGGCTGCATCAACATGAACGTAGTTCCTCTCGCCCGGCAACCGGCGCGTCGCCGTCCCGCAGTATCCAAACGCATGGATATCTACGGGACATCTGACGGCGCGTCGTGCTCATCGCAACTATCGGTGGATTTCCAGCGCTCTTGACTGGTGAAGACCTCTGGCCGCAAACCGTCGTACATCTAGGTTCCAGTTTGGAATAGGAAGACGCGTCCTGGTCCGGACTGCCTGGCAAAAAGAAAAGGCGTCTCACTGGAGACGCCCCTTAAACCTCGATACTAAGCCTGCTCTTAGGCTTTCGCCGCCCTCGCCAACTTGTCACCCATGGCAGCCAATTCGGACAACGACGGCACTGACTCCGGATTGGTCTTCTTCTTTTCGGGCACCTGAGCGCCAGCCCTCAAGGCCTCGACCAACAGCTCCATGGCAAGATCGGTATTCGGGCGAATGAAAATGGTAGCCGCGAGCATTCCGTTCCGAACCCACGCCTGCCCGGTTTTCGGCATTCCATCGCAACCCGTGATCGGAACTTTCATCCAGCGCGGACGGTCAGATTCGGGCAGCTCGCTGAACGCCTTGCGTGCCCCCATAGCCATGCTGTCATCCTGCGCGCCGACGAGGTCGACCCGGCTCTGCAGCGACGTCTGCAAGCGAAGCCACGAACTCACCGTCTTATGTGCACTTTCTTCGGTCCAGTTCGCGCGCATCGTCTTCACCTGGATGTTTGCCGGCTTCGCTCGCATCATTCCCGTAGAACGCTGTTTTGCCGCGGAACTGTTGTTTGGACCTTCCAGATAGAGCATCGATCCGCCCCGCGGCAGCAGTGCGGCGAATTGCTTGCCCTGGATCTCTCCGATCTCCTCGTGATCCGCGCTCACTTCAAAGACCGGCACTTTGTACATACGCCGCAGGTCAGGAATGTAATCCCCTTCATGGTTCAGGACCACCCAACCAATCCCGGCCGCCGCGGCAGCCCGCGCTACCTGCGGAAACGCCGTTCCTCCAGCCGGTTCGAACATGATCGCGTCCGGCTTCACGACTTTCGCATCCTGGATGTATTGCAGTAATTGCTGACTTTGCGTCAGTGGATCGTTATTTGCATGGATAATCTTCACATCAACGCCCAACCGGCGTGCCGCGTTCTCGGCCGCGGTCGCCTGCTCCTGCTGATAGTCGTTATCGTTCGTGGTCAGCGAAACCAGAAAATTAAGGCGTTTCATGTCAGTCAAATCCTTGCTTGGATCATAGGCCGCCAGGATAGGAGAACCAAGGTGACCAGAGTAATCAGTCGAGGGAGACACTCGGCGGCATCGAGTGTCGGGAGCAATCATCGTTCGACAGGCACGGATTGTTGGGGAAGGATGCGTCCGGACGAGTTCAGGCGAACGAATGCGAAAACTCTACGCGCCGGCTACCGCGGCCTTTGCGCCACCCTCGCCCATAAAGGTCTTCAACTTCGCATCCAGAATCTCGCGACTCTCATCGGCGAGATCGACAAAACGGAACGGCTGCATCCAGCCCTGCGTCGCCCACATGGGAAACAACAGTTGCGCCTTGCTGCGGATGGTTGTCTTCTCCAAATGAAAGATCAATTCCACAATCAGTTTCTCGTCGAGCGGCTGCTCGAAATGGATCATTCCGCCTGAGATCGAGAGCTGATGCAATGCAGCTTGCAATGAGCGTTTATTTGGCAAGCGCACCAGAACGAGTACCGATCCTCGCAGCTTGACCCGAGGCGCCCGCTCCGCCTGCTTGCTCGGAATTGCCCGGTTCTCTGCCGATTTGCTCTCCGGAGAAGGTAACAGTCGCGCCGATGATCCGTACTCGTCTTCCATAAGCCGCCGCCCAAAGTATGGCAGCCGAGGAAGTCGCCATGAAGTTACGGAAGAACAACATCGACCATAGGAATTGGCAGCGCTCATCCCTCGCATCGGTTTGCCGAACGGTCTTCGCGGAGCAGGAACGCCGCGCTAGCGATAAGACAAAAACAGAAAAGCGTCCCGAAAGGGACGCCCACAAACGCTTAGCTGATAGAGGCTTACTTCCGTCCCAAGGGCGCCTCCGCGCTGCTGTCAAATACGTTGTACGGCCAGGCTTTTTTCTGAACGGTCAGCGCGGGAGCTGCCGCTGCCGCCGCTGCCGCTGCTTTCGCCTTCGGCGCCACGGGATCGCTTTTCGAAGCCACATTCCAATCCTCTGGCGGATTCACAATGCCCCACACGTTTCCGTGGGTGTACAGTGCGGCTCCTACCAAAAAGCCATCGTTCCCCAGTGGGAGGCAGTTCGCCACACGCGCCGTCACGCTTCCTCCGCCGGGTAAATCGTTGAACATGACGGGCGTCTCGAGCTGGATGGCTCGCGGACTTCGAAACCCGCATCCCTGCGCACTTACCACCAGCAAAGTGCATTGCTCCGCAAACGGACGCATACGGTCAAGACTAGTCACGCTGACCGGGATCGCTACCCGCAGACGCGTGCTGCGGCGCATTGGCTTTGGAGTGTGAAGGTCCTTCATGAGTGAGCGGACAGCCTCCCGTCTATCGGCGAGGGCCGGGCTGAACCTTATTTATTGTGTCAGATTCTTGCCGGATGCCATGGTGACAAAAGTAACTACCAATTCTGGCCAGGTCACGCCCCGCACGAAATCTTGAAACCTAAGCTTGCCTGAAAAGGATGCTTCTCTGCAGAAACGTCCTCTTCAATTCTTGGCTGCGAAATGTCTGGACTCAGATCTTTCCTGTTGCTTTCCTATAGGACTGTGTTACATTCCCTGTTGGAAACCAAAAGATCATGACTACAAAGCAGAAAGACATCCAGCAAGGCACTCTCGCACTCATGGTCCTGAAGACTCTCGATGTTTTGGGTCCCCTGCACGGTTACGGCATCGCTCGGCGGATCGAGCAAATCAGCGGAGATCAACTCGCGCTCAATCAGGGAACCCTGTATCCGTTGCTGCTCAAACTGGAACAGGAGGGTGCGATTGCTTCGGACTGGGGGCCCTCGGAGAATAACCGCCGCGCCCGTTTCTATCGCGTGACGCGCGCCGGGCGCAAGCAACTCCAGGCAGAGTTGGAGAATTGGCAGCAGACCACCGAAATTATCGCGCGCTTCCTCACCATCACGCCGGAGACACGATCATGAGCACTTTCCGGCGCTTCCTCGCTCGATGCGGCAATCTGGTGTCGCGACATTTCAATCAGACTCGTCTTGATGAAGAAATTGAAGATCACCTCGCCCGGCAGACTGAGGAGAACCTGCGTTCCGGAATGACGCCCACGGAGGCGCGGCGGCAGGCGATCCTGAAATTCGGTCCGGTCGAGACGATCCACGAGCAGTATCACGCCGAAAAAGGCCTGCCGCTCATTGAGAGCATCTTCAGCGACCTGCGTTATTCTTTCCGCATTCTGCGCAAGAATCCGGGATTCACGGCGATCGCCGGAGCATCATTGGCATTAGCCATTGGCGCCAACACCACCATCTTCACCATCACCAAGCGCGTGCTGCTCGACCGCCTCGCAGTGCCGCACGCAGCGCACCTTCGCCTGTTGCATTGGCAAGGAGACCGGCACACCGCGGTCACAAACCTGTGGGGCGTTACCGACAACCTGCCCGAAGGCATCGGCGCGACTTCGTTCTCATATCCCGCATTCGAGCAACTCCGGCGCGACAACCACGTCCTTGAGGATCTTTTCGCCTTCAAAGATGTCGGACGAATGAATGCAACCATCGAGGGCAATGCTCAGGTTCTGCAAGGCGAGTTAGTCAGCGGCAATTACTTCGATCAGATGCAGGTTCAACCGCAACTCGGGCGTCCGATCGTCACGGCGGATGACATTGTTGGTGCGCCGCCAGTTGCCTTAATCAGCGCAGGCCTGTTTCAGCGTGCATTTGGATCTTCATCGTCAGTCATTGGGCGCACGATCAAGGTGAATATGACCCCGGTGACCATTATTGGTGTCACGCCTCCGGAATTCACAGGCGCCAAGAGCGTCCAGTCTGCTCCCGATCTGCTTCTTCCCCTGAGCGCGCAGCCGCTGGTCGCGCCACGCGGAAAGAATGGATCGTTGCTGGGCGAATCGGCCCCGCAGATGTGGTGGCTCAATATCATGGGCCGGGAGAAGCCCGGTGTTCCCGAGACAACGGTGCAGGCCGCTCTCGACGTTTCGTTGGCGGCCGTGGTGCGCTCCTCATTGCATCCGGACGCGAATGCAACCATTCCCCACCTCAGCCTGCTCGATGGCAGCCGCGGTTTATTCCGTTCCAAGGAGATCTTCGGCAAACCCATCGAAGTGCTTACCGCTGTGGCGGCGCTCGTCCTTCTGCTGGCCTGCTCAAACATCGCAAGCATGTTGCTCGCTCGATCTGCAGCGCGCCAGCGTGAAATCGCGGTGCGCCTAGCCTTGGGAGCAGGACGAGTTCGCGTTCTGCGTGGAGTTTTGACCGAAAGCCTTCTCCTCTCAGCACTCGGGGGGCTGCTGGGAGTGGCCTTGGCTTTCGTTGGTTGTCACACTTTACCCGCATTGCTTGCGAATCCGTGGGAAACCTCGCAGTTTCAGATGTCACTCGATCCCGAGGTGCTCGCCTATACCGCCGCCCTCACGATGATCACTGGGCTGCTTTTCGGAATGCTGCCGGCATGGCTCGCCACCCGCAGCAATGTCGGGACATCCCTGAAGTCAGCAGTTTGGAGCAGCACCCGTCGGCGGAGCGGAGTCACGGGCAAGACTATCGTCGCCTTCCAGGTAATGCTCTCGACGTTGCTGGTCGCTGGAGCGCTACTTTTTTCCGGCACGCTCTTCAAACTTGCTCACGTCAATCCAGGATTCCGCACGGATCATTTGGTGATCTTCGCAATTCAGCAGCCCGAGTCGCGCTACCCTCCGCCCAAGGATCTGCTACTGCATCATCGAATCGAAGAGCGCTTGCGGGCTCTGCCGGGAGTGAAGGAAGTCACGCTCTCAGAAGTTGCCTTCATCTCCGACAGCATGGAGAACACGAACTTTCTTCCTGAGGGAGAGAAGCAGGATCCCAATAAAGACCAGTCTGCATGGAACAACGCGGTCGGCGCAGGATTTTTCCAAACGATGGGCATCCCGATTATCGCCGGCCGCGACTTCAATGAGAACGATATACCCTCTTCACCCAAGGTCGGCGTCCTCAGCGAAAGCCTTGCGCGCAAGTCTTTCCCGGGACAGAATCCCATCGGCAAACATTTTCTCGCGCATTTTCATCCAGACCAGGGCGAACCTGGAGACCTGATCGAAGTAGTCGGAGTCTGTGGTGACACGCGTTATTGGTCCTTGAAGCAGGACCCGATCGGCATGTTTTATCAGCCGTATCTCCAGACACCGAATCTTGACTTCGGAGCTACCTACGAAATACGCACCAGTCTTCGTCCGGAATCGATTGCGCCATCGCTACGCGCCGCGGTGCAGGAGATCGATCCCGACCTGCCGTTGCAGGACGTTCGAACGCAACAGGAACAGATTGACGCCTCCATGCAAACCGAACGCATTATTGCAGCCCTGACTGCGTCTTTCGGAACGCTTGCGCTGATACTGGCTTGCGTCGGCGTCTACGGAGTAATGGCCTATTCAGTCGCACAGCGCACCAGCGAGATAGGAATCCGCATGGCGCTCGGCTCTCTTCCGCGCCAGGTTCTCGGCATGATATTAAGCGAAGCAGGTTGGATCTCCTTCGCCGGAATCGCCTGCGGGCTCGGAGCAACCGTCCTATTAGCGCGGCTGGTCAAATCGCTGCTTTATGCGACGCAACCGAATGACCCGCTGGTCCTGTCCGCATCCGCTGTTCTGCTGGCAGCGGTCGGGCTGGCAGCAAGCTGGATTCCGGCGCGCCGAGCGGCTGCCGTTCAGCCGATGCAGGCTCTCAGACATGAGTAGCCGCAAATATCCCGACTAGGCCTGCAAGCCAGCTTCTCCTCTCCTCATTTGCTTGAGGCTGGTACTGCCGTTGGCGAATTTCCTGAACTCTTAGACCTGGTAAACGACTGCACGAAGCCCTCCAGAAATGAGAAAAAAACGTCCACCGCGTACCCCACAAGAAAAGCAATCGCCAGCGGCGAAATCGACTCGCCCTGCGCCAATGCGAAATTGAATAGACCGACAACCGCGCCCCCAATACCGGCGATCAGAAAGCGCGCCCAATTCGTCTTCGATGATGACGCGAACGTCAGCGCCTTAACCTCCTCTTCCACGTTCCGCAACAGAAATGCGCACGTACCCAGTAGCGCGTACAAGATTGGCAGCAGGCATGCCGTTACCGCGCCGTAATAGACTGAGACGAGCCCCAGGATATCTTGCGCGAAAGATCGTACGTCTTGATAAGTCCCCGTTAAATTGTCCAACGCCTGGGGCATGTTTGCTAACCCAACCGGCAATTGGAACAATTCTTTGAGTTTCTCCTGGTTCGCCTCACGCTCTTTCGGGGTTAACTTCGCATTCCATCGATAGTTCGCGTAGGGATCATGCTCTGCACGCATGACAAATAAATTAAGTTGCCTCGATCGGGTATCGATCGATCGCACCGTAGATGCGTATAGCTGTAGCTGCGTAATCACGTCGCCCTCGTTCAGCCCTTGAGGCAAAGACGGCTTGTCGGGAGTTCCAGCCGTCGGTGCACTCGGCGTTCCGAGTTCTGCCCGCAGCTTTACCAGAAGTTCGTTCGCGGTGTTGATGTCATTGCGAATAGCAGTCGACATTGACGACGATACGAAACTCAGGACCGAGAACAATATGATCGGGATCGCCAGTAAGAATGTCCAAAGCCGTAAGTTTCGGATATCGGGGTCCACAAGATCGCTGGACGAAGCCCTTAAACTACCCGCTGTAACCGGCTTCAGTTTGGCAGAAAGCGTCGCAAGGGCCGCGAGTAAATTCCCTGCGCCCGCATAATTCCAGTCGGCTTTGCCGGCAGCCTTGGCCGTCAAAATACTAGTCCTGGTCGTTTCGTCGATATCCAGACCCTGTTCGCTGGCATGAGTCAGCAGCAACATGGCGTCGTCCACAACGTGCTCAAAACTTGGCGTGCCCCCCGAGACGAGTTGCGGACCTTCCGTTTTCGCTTTTGCCAGAGCTCGCTTCTCGGCGCCTTCGGGCGGCAATCCATCAACTGGTATTTCGAAAGTCGGAGTAACTACAGATTGGGACATTGACCTTACCTCCTTAACATGTCCACGCAGTACGCGGGATACGGCCCTATAAATGAGCAGTCAGAGCTTACTAACAGCAGACTGCCATTGTTGGGATTCGCCAAAGATCTTTGTAGGGCCTATAGCCGATGTACCGCTAGGCGCGATGGGAGGAATTAGGCTGATTGTCCGTTCGGCAGGACCGTTTGTCAACAGCAATCTTGCACTTACCGCAAAATTCGAAATATCTCTCAAACCCGTACGGTTCGACTGTAGAGGGCGCACTCTCCGACAACGCGATGCTCGTCACTTGCGGATCAGCCTCGCCCGTTCCTCCGCGCCTGCGCAATCCCGGCCGCCAATCCCTTAGATACTGCGCGGCCGTATCCCGCGCGATCCATGGCCGTCATCGTCGCCGAGGCAATCCCGCCCGGAGTCGCTGC
>JASLEQ010000423.1 GCA_030151135.1 Candidatus Sulfotelmatobacter sp.
ACGTATCAACCTTCTCGTAAACGTCGGCATTAATCAGATTAAATCCGCCGTCGATCGTGTGGCTGTGAGAGTCGATGAATCCAGGAAAGAGACTCTTGCCCCCAAGGTCGGTCCGCAAAGCATTCGGCGCGGCCTTCTCCACTTCCGGAAGGTTTCCGACCGCGAGAATTTTGCCCTCGCGTATAGCTACGGCTTCCGCATACGGGCTTTGCGGATTGGCAGTGAAGATTTGTGCGTGATAGAAAATCTGATCTTGTGCGTAGAGTAACGAAGTAGAGAGCAGCACCCAGCAGAGATGTCCCAGGATTCGGCCCATGCGGTACCTTCCGGTCGTGAGTTGTGACAGAAGCCACCTACTATACGCGTCCAACCGCCCCGTTCCTATACTCAAGCCAGGAGTTCTATCGCAGCCATTTAGCGGCATCCACTTTCGCTGCATTCATCCTTGCGATATTCGTCCACATACATCGTCCAGGGTGGTTCTCCCATCGCATCCCGGTAAAGCCCAGTCTTGAAATAGACCAGACCGCGTGCGGGATATCCATGCGCCGGCTGGTACGCCGTTGGCCCACGATACTGGACAATACTCTGGCCATCGAGCGTCGCAGTAATGCTTCCATTAGCACTGGAATCAAATCGGGTCACAAAACGGAAGTCGTGCCACCGCCCTCGAATATCATCGTCCCCCTGATAAAGCAGCTCGGTTCCCTTCTCGTCCTTGCGGGTAATCTTGATCCGTCCCGCCTCGTATCGAAGCGCTAGAATCGGATAGTCCGGCCGGCATCGCTGCGCCTCGCACAATTGCCGCCACTGCGCAATCACCAGTCGCTCCGGTGTCAACGGGAAATCTTTAGGCAGATACAGACTGAACGAATACGCATAGCTGCGCGCCATTCGCGAATACAGCCACCACGATTCCATCAACTCATCTCTCTCGGTCGCCGCTCCGGTGTCGCTGGCAGCCTCATAACGGTCACCATCGCGAACCGTAATGGCCAGCGCGCGATGGCCCGAGCGAACAATATCTTCCTCGGGAACGACTGCTCCTTTCACAAAGCGCCACCTCGACCAGTGCATCCAACTCAGCGATGAGGACTCGAACCCGTCATAAACATGGAGGGGAATGACACGCCGCGCGACGAACAGCAGCAACGGGAGTGCGGCAATAAGAGCGAGTGCCTGAAGAAGGCGCTTCATTCGCGGGTGGGAAAAAGATCCCTAGCTGTCTTTTCGGTACAACAGATTTTTCATCGCCTCGCGGCGGGCGGCATTCGCGCCTTTGTCGCTTTTCAGCGGATCAGAAGAGTCCCCGGCCGCCACGGATTCGTCCTCGCTGCACGAGGGACATCGATTCGCGAAACCAGGCTTGCCCGGCCGTAGCTCGAACTCTTCTCCACAAACAACGCAAGTTTTGATCGGATAAGCCATCATGCAACGACTATCCCGGTGTTCCTTCTACCCTTGTGTCCTAACCTGTGATGTTTAGCTTCGCATCACACAGGAGCCCCGGCAACGAATTTAGTTTAAGAAATACTGCCGGTACAAAGTATCCCGCTGCGCCGGACGGAAGCCCGCATCACGAATAATCCTGCGCAACTCCTCTTCCGTCGTGCAATTCGATACGCCGGCGGCCTTCACCACATTCTCCTCCAGCATCACTGACCCCACATCGTTCCCGCCAAAGCGCAGCCCCATCTGGCAGACTTTTAACCCCTGCGTCACCCAACTCGATTGCACATTAAGAAAATTCGAAAGGTAAAGCCGCGAAATCGCCAGCACCTTCAAATATTCGACCGCCGTGGCCTCGTCCCAATGCCTACCGCCGAGCGCAGTGTTCTGAGGCTGAAAGCTCCATGGAATAAACGCCGTAAACCCGCCGGTCTCTTCCTGCAATTCATAAAGCTTCTGAAAATGGTTGATGCGGTTCTCGTAATTCTCCCCGACTCCGAACATCATGGTCGCCGTAGTACGCATCCCGACCTGGTGAGCCGTGCGGTGTACATTGATCCAGTCTTCCGTCAGGCATTTCAGCCGCGCAATCTTGTACCGCACTTCATCGTCAAGGATCTCCGCGCCGCCGCCGGGAATCGAATCCAGCCCCGCATCCTGCAGCCGCAGAATCGTGTCGCGAATCGAAAGTCCGCTGTACTCGGCAATCGCAATGATTTCCGACGCCGAATAACAATGCAGATGCACTTTGGGAAACCGCTGCTTGATCCCGCGCAGCATCTTCTCGTGCCAGTCGATCTTTAGGTCCGGATGTAATCCTCCCTGCATTAACACACCCGTTCCGCCGAGTTCGACTGTCTCGCGAATCTTCTCGTAAATCGTGTCAAACTCCAGGATGTAGCCTTCCTTCGCAGCCGGCCCTTTCAGCGGCCGATAAAACGCGCAGAAGGTGCAGTACTCGGTGCAATAGTTCGTGTAATTGATGTTGCGGTCGATGATGTAGGTAACAACGCCTTCCGGGTGCAACTTGCGACGGATGGCGTCGGCTTCCATACCAATGCCGATCAGGTCGTCCGACTCGAACATGTCCAGGGCTTGCTGTTTCGTCAGGGGCATAAAGAATTCACAGAACCATTCTTCATTTTAAAGGATTGGCGCGGAGTCGCCAACGGATCAGGTCTTGAAATCGCAGAATTGCCAGGCGAAGGGCTACCACCGGAGTTCCAGATGCCAGCGCCTCTCTCGCTGCCGGTGAACTCGTCTCCGCTGAGCGCTGTTCGTTTCATGCAACGCGCACAACAGGAGCCAGTAATTTCCGTTCAGCATCACGCGCCAAATCGCGCCAGGTCGCACCGTCGATGCCCCAGTTGAAGTATTCGTAAAAGAGCCTGCCGGAGTGCGGAGCGCGCCGAAAATCATAATGCGGTGCTTGGCGCAAGGCTTCTACTTGCGGATCCATAAACGGCGCGAGAGTTTTCGCTTGGGTCTTGAACTCGCGGATCATGTTCAGCTTCAGTTGGCGCTGCTTCGGCGCGAGTTGGTATCGATATTCCATTGCCCCCGCATGCGGCAAAAATTCATACGGTATGATCCCGCCGCTGTCAGCGTGATATCCCGTGAACTCCACCAGTTCGAATTTCTCCCCTGACTCTTCTCTCTCGATCAGTTTCTTCGCCAGGTGGCAGGCAAAAGCCACCGAATCGTGGTCTGGATGCCCGCCCTCATACGAGTGCGTCAGCACCACCTCGGGCCTGAGTCTCTCCAACAACCCAACAACCCTCGACGTGAGTTCTTCCAGCTGGAATGAGGTCTGCTGATCTGTGAAACCCAGGTTTGCAATGCCATCCTGAGGTACTCCAGCCAGCGCGAGAGCTCGTTCCGTCTCTTGCCTTCGGGCCAAGGCATACTCTCCGCCGTTGGCAAATCCGGCAGCGGTCGCGTCGGTCGTATTCAACGGTGAACCATCGGTTACATGGACGATCTGAATTCCCTTGCTGCGGCTGATCTTTATGGCGGCTCCGATCGTCTCATCGTCCGGATGCGCCGCTAGGATCAGGGTTCGCGGCGTGCTGTCTGAGTGCATACTTCCCCGTTTTGAAAACCTTGAACCTTGGATGCCATTTTTCGCCAAGTCGCAACTGTCTTCGGCCTCGGGAAAATCAGGTAGGATATGCTGCAGAAAAGTGCATAAAGTGTGCGCAAGTTTCGACCACAACGCAGCTCGGGCCGCACAGCATCCCATGTTCCGCTAGCTCTTCGCCAAACTCGAAGTTCCTGCCGCCGGAGAATTGATCTTTACCAACGCCTCTTCGATGCTGGGAACTTTCCACTCCTGTAACTTCTTCGTCAGCGCCGCAGCCGAGGACGTATCTCCGGCTGCGCTGTAAGCCTTGATCAACAATTGCATTGAAAGTGGATTCGCTACGTCTTCTTCGAGATGAGTGATCGCATCGGAATATTTATTTTGTGCGGCGAGCAACGTTCCAGCGGCGCCATGGTAGATGCGTTGTGTGTTGATGCTCGCACCGGAAACCGAGCCCATCGCTTCCAGTGCGGCCAACATCTTTTCCGCAGCCGCAAAGTCTCCCGCTGCGGCTGCGTGCTCTACGCGCACGCGAAGCTGCCGGGCTCTCTCCTCGCGGAAATCCAATTCGGATATCTTCCCCTTCGCCGCCGCGAGCAGCGCCTCAGCATGATCTAAATTCTTCATAGCAGCTCCGGCATACGGCTCGTACATCGCCATCATGCGGTATGCCCGCGCTTCCCATATCCATTGCTCGAGAGCGCGGGCCCTCACCGCCGCCTCCCGATAGGCAGTGTCTGCCTTCGAATACTTCTTTTCGCGAACATATGTCAGCGCCAGCTTCTGCGAATATTCCGCCTTCGCCGAGTTGATCGGAGTTGCCGCGATCGCCTTGGCATATTCCTTGCGCGCTTGCGCTTCCTCGCCCATCAGCGAATAGGTCTCTCCCAATTCCTTCTGCGAGATATAGAAACCAGGATCAATTCTCAACGCCAGCCGGTATTGCTCTAACGCTTCCTGGTACCTTCCCGCGAACCTCAACATCTCCCCGTAAGAGTCATGTGGATTCGGCTCCTTGGGCTGCAATGCGACATACTTCGAGGTGTATTCCAGCGCCTTATCGATATCCCCGAGCCGCGAGTAAATGTAGCCCAGCTGGTTGTAACAAGTGGCATAATTCGGATCTTCCGCCAGCGCCTGCAGAGTGACTTTCTTCGATGCTTCGTACTCGTCCTGCCATCGGAACAACCAATAGCCGGCCATGAAGTGCAGGCGCTTGTCGTGTGGATACATCGCGAGCAGATCGTTCATTGCCATGATGCCTTCCACATAACGGTTCTCGCGCACTCCCGCCAGCCACCGGATCAACAACTGCTCGCCGGGCGTCACATTCTTTACGAGAGACTCAGCTTTCACTCGATCGCGCGCTTCCTCCGCCGGATCTCCTGTCGTAAAACAGATCCAGACATAGGCTTGCGCAAAATTCGGATCGGCTTTAACGGCCTGGTTCCATTCGTCAACCGCGACATTCCACCGGTGCTGCTCGTAATTCAACATAGCGCTGTCGAAATGCTGCAACGCTGCCGCGGAAACAGTCGTAACGGGAAGTGTCACGGAATCGGTGTTGTCCACCGCTCGAACCGGCATTCCTGCGGTCGACGCCGCAATGCAAATGATGGCCGGGAAGATTCTTGAAAGACGCGCTTGCTTCATGATTTTTCCGTTCAGTTGCGAATGGCAAAGATAACCTTGCTTCATCGGAAATTTTGCTATCAATCTCCAGTGCCTTCACTCGTCACAGTTGATCGAAATAACGCACCAATATCCACCGCGACGCAGGTCGGCGGGGCGTTCTGAAGACAAGGGCAAGGATCCGCATTCCGGGGTGCTTATTCACCGGATGCTGGTATTAGAAATCGTGCGGGGTACTGCGGAAACGTAACCGTGGTAACGGCATGGCGACCAGAGTCAAAGCCAGCCTGACAGATCGACTTACGGCAGTTCTCTTACCCAGATGTTGCGAAAGCTGAGCGGTTCGCTCTTGTCGCCGTGCGCCTGCAGTTTGATCGGCGCCCCGTCAAACTTTTTGTAAAAGGGTTGGCCGATATAGCGCGTCTCGCCTTTCAATTCAAAATGATTTTCTACAATTACTCCATTGAAGAACACGGTCGCGTACGCCGGAGACTTCACCGATCCATCATCATTGAAGGTAGGAGCGGTCCAGACCACATCGTAGACTTGCCACTGTCCAGGCTTGCGCGTCGGATTTGCCAGCGGGATCGCCTGCTTGTAAAGGCTGCCCGCCATGCCATTTACGTAGGTCTTATTGTTGTAGGAATCAAGGACCTGCAATTCGTATCCGGCATCGCCGGGACCTGTGGACGCCAAGAACAAGCCGCTGTTGCCTCGCGATTGACCGGATCCAGTAATGTTCTCCGGGACCTTCCACTCCATATGAAACTGGTAATTATGGAATGTGCGCTTGGTTTCAATGTTGCCGGTACCTTTGGCCACGGTCATCACGCCATTAGCAATGGTCCACTTGGCTGGCTGGGAGCGGTCCTGCGCCGAAACCCATTCGTCAAGATTCTTCCCGTCGAATAGAACGATGGCGTCCGATGGCGCCGCGCCGCAGGTCGCTCCCGGAGTCACCACTTTCGGCTCGGGCTGCCAAACTTCGGTATCCTCGGGTTTTGCCGTCGTCTCTTGTGCGTAAAGCGACATTGCCAGCACCAACAATCCTGCGAACGCGATGACCTTCAAAAATTGGATGCGCATAATGCACAAGAGCATACACCGAAATCCATAGGAATTTGCGGAAGTCTTCCGCCAAACTTGCTACCATCGTCCTTCACTTCGGAGGTCTTCTGATGATCACTCGCCGCAATTTCATTGTTGCCAGCGGAATGACTGCACTCGCCTCGACTCGGGTCTTCGGCGCGAACGACACGATTCGCGTCGGCGTCATCGGTGCGGGACAACGCATGAAAGGACTGCTCGATGCCGCGAGCAAAGCGGGAACGTACCAGATCGTCGCGGTGAGCGATGTGTACGGGCCGCATCGCGACGCTGTGAAAGAACGTTCCAACGGCGAGGCCACGGCTCATCTCGATTACCGCGAAGTGCTCGACAAGAACGTCGACGCAGTAATCATCGCCTCTCCCGATCACTGGCATGTGCAGATGGCGGTCGACGCGCTGAAAGCGGGCAAAGATGTCTATCTCGAGAAGCCGGTCACGCACACCGTTGAAGAAGGCGCAGTCCTCACAAAAGCCGTTCGCTCGAGCAAGCAGGTGTTGCAGTGCGGTATGCAGCAGCGCAGCTGGACGCATTTCCGCGATGCCGTCGAGTTGATCCAGGCTGGGAGCGTCGGACGTGTCGTTCAGGTTCGCACTTACTGGTGGCAGAACTACTCGCGCAGTTGGGCTATGAAGCCGCTCGATCGACAGGCGCTGGATTGGAAGGCGTGGCTTGGATCCGCGCCGGAGCAGCCGTTCAGCGACGAGAAGTTCGCGCACTGGCGCTGGTTCTGGAACTTTGGCGGCGGAGCCATGACCGATCTCTTCACCCATTGGATCGACGTCGTGCATTGGGCAATGAAGTCCGATCAGCCGCGTCACGCTTTTATGCTGGGGGACAAATATGTCTTCGAGCAGTGGGATTGTCCTGACACAATCCAAGCCGCGTTCCGCTATCCCGGATTCGATGTGGTGTACGAAGGCATGATGAGCTCTTCCATCGATGATGGAGGTCTTGAGTTCCGCGGGACCGAAGCGACGCTGAAGATCGATCGCGGCGGGTTCACCGTGTTCCGCGAAGGAGTGCAACGCGATCAGAATCCGGTGATGAGCGATCACAGCTTTCGCGACGGCACCATCGATCACATGGCGAACTTCTTCGACTGCGTAAAGAGCCGCAAGGAACCGAATGCTCCGGTAGAAACTGGAGTCGCGGCAGCTCGCGCGGGTCACATCGGAAATCTCGCCTACAGCAAAGGCGGGCAATTTACTTGGCCAGCGAAGTCGTAACTCGCACGGCGTAACGCGCTCTGCGATGGATGTGGACCGCGAAGGAAATCGCACCCGAAATTTTTCCCATTATGGGAATGGTGGGACGAACCGGGGGTTACCCCCTCCCCCCGAATCTCTGGAATCAGCGATTTGCGGCGAAATACACGAAAAATCTATGGCGCACAATAAGTTACGGGCAAAATCTTGAGCTCAAAGGACTTAGCTGAGCTTTCCTAAGAAGGTCGGTACGGTTCATCGCACGCCTGCCTGCGCGATCATTCCGCATAGAGGTTTCCAGCGCAATGACGTGGATCACAAATGTGTCGAGGGCCCTCGCAAAATTAAGAATTAAAAGCCCTTCTAGTCGAGAAAATTTTGAACGGTGTTGGGGCGCGGGATTTGTGCGGCGAGGGTGGTATTTTCAAGCATTCGGAAGTTTGGCGGCGATTCACGGCGATGATTGAGGCGTCCCCACGCTTCCATGCAGCTA
>JASLEQ010000481.1 GCA_030151135.1 Candidatus Sulfotelmatobacter sp.
CAACTCTCCGTTCCAGAGGCGCTTTCGGCGTTGGTCTCGAAATATCTGGATTGTGTGGTCGCTGTCGAGCAGGCTGAGCTCGAAATATTCTTCGGAAATTTCGTCGCACGCTCGAAGGTGAAAGAGGCAGTGAACGCGCTACTCGCTGCGCGGGAGTTGAGCTTCGTGCATGTCAGCGGACGATCCATGTTGCAGATTACGCCAGAGAAGGTGGCGGTGGTTCCGGCCCCGCGCAGGGAGGTTCGCTAACTGCATGGCTCTGGGCCAAGTCATCCAGGATAGCGGTTTTGCAGTCTTGCCGGCATTATTCTCTCCGGATTTCGTGGACCGTTTTTCGCGGGAGATGGTTGATCTGTTGCCCTCGCGGAGCGGCGCTGGCATTCGACACGCATTGCGGTTCGAACCGGTCGCGGCTCTTGCAGGAGATTCCCGCCTGGCTGATGTAGCCTGCGAGGTTCTCGGAAACAAGGCATTTCCCTTTCGTGCGACTTTATTCGAAAAATCCCCCGCGTCCAATTGGCTGGTGGTCTGGCATCAGGACACGGCGTTGCCAGTGCGAGAACGTATCGATGTCCGAGGATGGGGGCCGTGGTCGATAAAAGAGGATATCAACTATGCGCACGCGCCGGCCGGAGTGCTGTCGCAAATCCTGGCGCTGCGCATTCATCTGGACGATTCAAGCGCGGAGAGCGGCCCTTTTCGGGTTCTTCCCAGATCGCACATGCTCGGTGTACTCAGTGATGAAGGCATCCGGGATTTAGCAGTGCGGATTACGCCCGTCGACTGCGTTTCGGCGAAGGGCGGAGTGGTCGCGATGCGGCCACTGCTGGTTCATGCCTCGTCGAAATCACATACGGCGACATCCCGGCGAGTGCTCCACATCGAATACGCGGCGACCGATTCGATTGCAGATCCATTGCGATTAGCCACCGCCTGAAAACGTGAACTCGACGTCAATCCATACTCAGCCTTATCGCGGCAGAATTGCGCCTTCCCCAACAGGGCTGCTTCATATCGGGCACGCGTGTACGTTTTGGATTGCCGCGCAGCGCGCAGAGGATCGCCGTGGCATGTTGATTCTTCGCAACGAAGACCTCGATCACCAGCGCTGCCGGCAGGAGTTTGTCGAAGCGATGATCGAGGATCTGCGGTGGCTCGGTATCTGCTGGCAAGAAGGTCCGGACTGCGGCGGGCCTGTCGGTCCGTACACGCAGAGCGAGCGGCAGACCCACTATCTTTGTGCCTGGAAACGATTGCTCGAGCAGGGCGCGATTTACCCCTGCACTTGTTCTCGGAAGGATGTAGCGTCATCTGCTGGCGCCCCGAACGAGGGCGACGATGAACCGGTGTATTCGGGAAAGTGCCGACCGGGGTTCACCGGAGAGGATACCGGTCTTCGTCTCGCGGGGCCGACCGAGTGGTCCGCTCCTGCACAAAGTCGGCCTGCGGGATTTAATTGGCGATTTCGCGTGCCCGATGGCGAGGAGATTTCTTTTCTCGACAATCACCTGGGCCCGCAGACGTTCGTGGCCGGCCGTGATTTCGGTGATTTCATCGTGTGGCGTCGCGATGACGTTCCCGCGTATCAGTTGGCGGTTGTGGTGGATGATGCCGCAATGGGCATTACCGAAGTTGTGCGAGGAGCCGATCTGCTGAAATCCACGGCGCGGCAAATCCTTCTCCTCCGTGCATTGAATTTTCCCATCCCGGATTTTTATCACTGCGATCTGGTGCGCGACGAAGCGGGTGTCCGGCTGGCCAAGCGGCACGACTCGCTCAGTATTCGCAAGCTGAGGGAGATAGGATGGACGCCGGAGCGGGTGCGGGGAGGGCCGCTTCCCAACTCCGAGATTTCAGAATGAGCATGATTAAGTCGCGCCCTTCCCACCGTGTACAATCTTGCTGCGACATGAACGAACAGGCCACTGAGCAACATCCCCGAAAACTGATCATTGCGATTGACGGTCCCGCCGGAGCAGGGAAGAGCACGATTGCCGCGCGTCTGGCACGCAAGCTTGGGTACGTGAATCTGGAGAGTGGAGCTATGTATCGTGCGCTGGCACTCAAAGCGATCGATAGAGACACTTCTTTCGAAGATGAAGCCGCTCTGGTAAAACTGGCCGACGGGTCCAATATTCGGCTGGAGCCCACTCTTACAGGAAACCGGACTGTGCTCGACGGGAAAGATGTATCGCAGCGGATTCGCGAACGCGATGTGACCGAAGGAGCCTCAAAGATTTCCGTTCACCCGAAAGTTCGCGAGTGGATGGTATCTCATCAACGTGCCATGGGGGCCGGGGGCGGCGTTGTGATGGAAGGCCGTGATATCGGCACAAAAGTTTTTCCCGATGCCGACCTGAAGATTTTTCTGGATGCTGATCCCGTGATTCGCGAGCAGCGCCGTATGGCGCAGCAGAGGATCTCGGGGCCAGTTTCTCCGAACGTCGCGGCAGAGTTGCGCGAGCGCGATCATCGTGACCGCACGCGAGCGGCTTCTCCGCTCGTCGCTGCCGATGACGCAGTGGTGATCAACTCGACTTCAATGAGTGAGGACGATGTATTAGCGCAAGTCGAGCAGATGGTTCGGCATAAGCAAGGGATCGGCCTCCGTTAGCGGTCCGGTTTAAAGCCCCGCAGTTGACACTCATTCGGCCTTGATCAGTTATCCGTTGGCTGCGGCTCGGCTTTCGGCTTGGGCAAAGCCTTTCCGGACTTGCCCACCGCTGGAGGAGCGGGAGGCGCAGGTGGAGTAGCCGAGGCTTTGCGGATCTCGATTCCTTCGTGTTCGTTGTTGATGACGATGTGAGATGCTCCGTTCCCTACGCTTCCGCTTGCCTTAGCTTCGTGTTCGTCGTTATTGACCTTCAGGTCGGGGAAATCCGACTGGATCTCACCGCCGCGCGTCCGAGCATCGAGTCGAAATCCGGCCTTATCGGGAACGCTGATTTGAACGTCGCCATTTCGATTGTCGACTTGGACATTGCCCAGAGTCTTCATGTCGAGTTCGACCGTGCCATTATCGTCCTGCAGGCGTACGTCGCCAGAAACGCTCTCGAGACGTATGTTCTTGGATCGCGTCGTCAGGTGCAGCGGACCGGTGATATCTTCCGCGTGCAGATCATCGGAATCAAGGTCCAGCGACCCGCCGACTCGTGACAACTCCATGTCCGTACGCGAAGATTTGAACGTGACGGTCTTCGCCACGCGTTCGAGCTTGATGCTTTCCTGAAACTCGCCATCGAGTTGCACTGAGCCTTTTATATCCGAAACGCTCAATTCGTTTACGCGCCCATCAACGTGTACATCTCCCGAAACCTGCTCGATTTTGACAGAACCTTTTTCCTGGCTGACTTTCACATTGCCAGTGATGTCATCGACCGAGGTATCGGAGTGCTGGGTGGAGACCTCAACGTTGCCAGTGCGGCCGCTGACGCTTACGTCCCCACGGCGTGAAGTTATAGTGAGCGGAGCTTTTCGGGGCACTGAAATGTCGAGATCGGTTTCTACAGAGTGGTCTCCGGCGCCTTCTACTTTGGCATCGACCGTAACGAGGCCACCAATCCCTGTGATCGTAGGCTTGGTCTGATCGTTGTACTTGTCCGCATCTGTTTGATTGTCAGCGCCAATTCGCTTGCGAACGACGACCGTAATCTTGTTATCGTCGGAAGCGTGGACGCTGACTGCTCCGTGATTGTCAATCACCTTTAGGCTTGCGTCCGCGGGAAAATCCTGCTCAAGGTGATCGCTGAAGTTGTAGTTCTCGCCAAAGATATTCGGGAAGTCGCTGTCGTCGCCCATCTGATCCCGTATCCCAGACCAGTTGACGCGTTCGACCTGATTCGCGATCAAGCCGAAGACGATAATCAGAACGACCAGAATGACGCCGCCTGCTCCGATTCCAGAAGCACGTACGTGATGGCGCTGGGCTTGCTGATGCTCGATGATCTTGATCACCCCCCACAGAATGAGGAGCACCGGCCAGTAGCTCGCGAATAGATGCGCCAGCTTTCCGACCGACAATACCCGCATGGTGCCGAGCAGAAAGATAATGCCCAATATGATCAGCACAACCGCTCCGGCGAGAGAGCGCTGACGCGGCGGCGGTGGCAACGGAACCTGCGAATACTGCGGAGTGGTCACTGGGTTAGACATTTTTCACCTCGCCAGAGGAGGAGGCGTTTGAGTCCGGAGCTGCAGCGCTCGAAGCGGGATTCTGATACGTTCCCGGCATTCCCGGTGGGGGAGGAGTGCTCGGCGGATATCCTGGCGCTCCCGGAGGAAGCGGCCCGACGTGACCGTTGTAAGAGGCGTTGCTCTGCACGAGCTTCACCACGCCAATGACGAGCAGAATGGCCGGCCATGTCTTGCCGAAATCGATGGACGAAAGCTCATCGAGCAGGAAGAGCACGCCGAGCGTGGTCACGACAGCAGGAAACATGAGCCGTCGAGTTTTGCAGCGGTCGCAAACACATGCCGGGCGATAACTACCCAACAATCCCCATTGCTTGGCAAATGCCCAGACACCCAAGGCGATAAGGATTAAAGGCCAGTAGCGATGCAGGCTGAAATCAAACGCGGTATTGATCAGGAACAATATGCCAAGGGCAATCAGAACAGCCGCTGCAATGGGAATCTTCGTGCCTTCAGCTCTGTCAGCGCCCGCGGTGGGAACGCCGCCGGTTCCAAACATTGATGCCAGTCCAAACGGATCTGGCGCAGGTTCTCCCATCTGAATGGCCCGCGCGGTGCGAGCTGCGTCGATGATCTGGTAGACGTAGAAGAACGCGATGCCGATGCCGAGCACCATGTGCACATACCACGGCACATCGGAGCTGACGCCGATGATCAACAGCACCATGATCACCAGGTGAGACAAGCCTTTCGCGTATTGCGAGCAATACACGGCGCCGACGCCGAAAGGGAAGAACCCCGCGAGCATTCCCGCGACCGCAGGATTCGGACCAGTCGCCGGACCGGGCGCGACCTTCACACCAAGGCCCTGATCCATGAACTGCTGGTAGCCGGTCTGCGGCGGTACAAAGCCAGGTGCGGGCGGGACGTAGCCCGGTTGTGGCGGAACGTAGCCTGGAGCGGATTGCGTACCTTCCATGCGCGCAGCCAGGCAGGCTTCGCAGTAGATCACTCCGCGGACGTCGCGGGTGCATTGATTACAAAGTGGCTTGCCGCACGTGCGGCAGAACGCCACCGCAGCTTGATCGCTGTGATTGGCGCAGTTCATACGAACCTCCTGTACGTGGTCACCGACACTACAGGCAGATCGCGATTGGACGGACCCAGCGGAACGCTAGCCAGTATAAGTTGCTCCCCCGTCTGGCTGTAATTGCGTTCCTGCTTCTGCTCGGGCTGTTGTGTTGTGTCGTTCTTGCGTTCAATCTGCTTCGTCCTGCCCGGTTCGGCAGGATTCGTATTGCGCTTGATGGTGCGAAGCGCAGCCTGAACCTCCAGAACTGGACGGACGTTATCGACGTAGCGGACAATCCGAGCCTGCGTATTGTAGTAGGTTCTTCGGATAGCCGATGGCCGAAGGCTGATTTGGGCCAAGTCCGCGGGCTTTACTCCCGCGACCGTGAGGCTCACCGACAGCGCGAAGAAAGCCATGCCGAATGACATGGCAAAGCGCGGTTGGCGAACCAAGTCCCAAATTGGTTCCAGGAACGAGGCCTGTATCTGCTCCCACCAGGAAATTCGTGGCTGGGACGCAGGTGCACGGGCCAGGAGGCGTTGGGTGTCAACGCCCGTCGTGGATGCCAAAATGTTGTTCACCAGGTTGGCTGGAGGCTCCACCTCCGTGAGACCTTTCAGCCACTGACGGCCTGCTTCCGCTTCGGCAAGCAGCGGCCCGCAACTCTTGCAAGTGCGGGCATGCGCTTCGAAACGGTCGAGTTCCGGCCCGCCGAGGACGCCATCAAGCGCGTCCGAAAGGAGCAGGTCGAACTCGTTGCACTGCATTCCGTTATTGGTGTGGTCTGGCATCACATCACCTGCCTATAGGTACGTTGAAGGAGCCTTGCAAGTTCCGCTCGGCCCCTATTTATTCTCGATTTCACGGTACCCTCCGGAACTCTCAAAACGGCGGCAATTTCCTTGTAGTCCATATCTTGTAAGTCCCTTAGAATCACTGCTTCGCGAAGTTCTGGCGAGATTTTCGACAGCGCCTGATGGACTGCTTCCGACACCTCTCTGCTACGAACCCGGGCATCCGGCGGGGCAGATTGGTCCGGAATTTGCTCACTGAGCGGCTGGGAGTCTTCCCGGTCGGATGACGTGGAGTCCATGGAGTCGGTCATGCGGTCCTGCTTGGTCTTTCGGAAGTGGTCGACCAGCAGGTTCCGGGTAATTGTCGTGACCCAGGTTACGAACGCGCCTTTGGAGGCGTCATAACTAGGAAGCGTGCGGTACATCTTGATGAAGACTTCTTGCGTGAGATCCTGGGCATCGTCGCCCGATCCCGCGAAGCGGTAGCAGATGTTATAGATTCTCCGGTTGTAGGTCTGCACGATTTCCTCCCAGGCGGCGGCATCGCCGGCGATACAGCGCCGGACCAGCATCGCGACCACCTGGACGTCTTCCACTTGCGCTCCCCGGAGAACTTGCCGTTGACTGAGACAAAGGGCTATGACGAACGAGACCTAGCAAGCCCTCTCACTCAACAGTACGTTGTTCTAAGCCTTGCAGTTCGGTTTGCCGTAAGTCTATGTGAACACGGCATTGTAGCAGCGCGTGCGCACTTGCTCGGAAGTCATCTGATCCAATTCCTGAATCCCGTATCCGAACTCGCGAGGCATCCAACCTCTGACTTGGAGAGCGTTCCTCAAACGTATATCGTTGGAAGTAAGGCATTGGTCCGGCAGCAAATTTGGGGCGTGGATCATCGGGTGATCTTGCGTCCGGAACAGGTGGATTCAAAGTTATGACACGGTTTTTGCTTGGGGATTTTAACGGCAGCAAATCTCGGAAAATAGCGGGCGCACTGGCGGTCATCGCCGTCATTGCAACATTGGCGGTATTCGCGGTGGCGCAGGATCAGGACGACCCGCCGTCGCGCGTCGCACGGTTGGGATATATGGAAGGCTCCATCTCTTTCCAACCGTCCGGAGAGAACGAGTGGGTCCAGGCAGTTCCAAATCGCCCTATGACCACGGGCGACAAACTGTGGTCCGATCGCGAGTCACGCGCGGAGGTGCAACTCGGTTCGTCGATGATTGACCTCGGCTCCAACACCGGATTCTCATTTCTTAATCTTGACGATCACACGATCCAGATGGAAGTGACCGCCGGTGCGCTCAATGTGCGCGTGTGGCGCCTCGATCACGACACCAATTTCGAAATTGATACTCCGAATCAGGCATTCACCATCATGGAACCCGGCCGATACCGCGTCGAAACTTCGGAAAACGGCGACTATTCCGTAGTAACGATTCGGGAAGGCGCTGGCGAATCGAGCGGGAACGGGCAAAGTTACTCGCTGCATGCGGGGCAGCGGACGACATTTCGCGGTACGACCTCTCTGAATGCCGATGTAGAACAGATAGGACCTCCAGACGATTTCGACAACTGGAGCGAGCGCCGCGAGCACCGCTACTCCGATTCGCCCTCGGCTCACTATTGCTCACAGCAAGTTGTCGGATTCGAAGATCTCGACGAGAACGGCGACTGGCAGGCAAATCCACAGTATGGAAACGTCTGGTATCCGCGCGTGGAACGGGGATGGGCTCCGTATCATAACGGGCACTGGGCATGGATCGATCCGTGGGGATGGACGTGGGTTGATGATGCCAGCTGGGGCTACGCTCCATTCCACTACGGTCGTTGGGTGTCTGTCGGCAGCCGTTGGGGATGGGTACCGGGCCCGCGTGAAGTTCGTCCCGTGTACGCGCCAGCACTGGTCGCCTTTGTTGGTGGCGTCGGCGTTGGAGTGGGAGCGAATGTCGCCTGGTTCCCGCTCG
>JASLEQ010000536.1 GCA_030151135.1 Candidatus Sulfotelmatobacter sp.
GATCGCCGGGATGACGCCTTTCCAATTCATCTTCATTCTGATCCTGCGCCTCCTGACTGAGCGGCTGTTACCGCAGCCACCATGCTCCCTACTCTTACAGGGTAAACCGGCGGGCGCACGGAGTCGGGGATCCAGTCAAAAAGAAATTGTGTGGCGGGGCCGCAGATTCTGCCCTGGCAAGGACCCATCCCGCAACGGGTTTGCAACTTGGCCGAGCGCCAACTGGTGTGAGATTGAAGGCGGGAGTAAGGCACGTCTTCGCATCGGCACACAAGAGTTTCCGGCGCGGCCAGCTTCTTGAGTTCGGGACGGAGCTGACAGGTACGATCAAGGGCACGAGCGAAGCGCTGGCGTTTTCGACGCGGGCCGAAAAGGCGGCGGGCTTCTTCTGCGCGGCCTGCGGCAGTTAAGCCTGCGATCTGTCCTTCGATAAGGGAAAGGTCGATGCCGCCGATGCCGGTCGGCTCTCCGGCACAGAAGACATCGTCAATGCTGGCGCGCTGGAATTCGTCGACCTTCACAAAGCCGTTTTTCAGTTCACAGCGGAGCAACTGCGCGAGTTCGATGTTGGGCACCAGATGGAATCCGCAAGCGAGATAATCGCAAGGGATCGTTTCGATCTGGCCGCCGCGAGAAATTGTGACGCTCTCGAGCTTTTCCGTGCCATCCGCTCGAGTGGTCCACGAACCGGCAGCGAAGGGGACGCCCGCGAGGGTGCGTTTCAACTCTAATCCTTGCGAAATCCTGGCAGGATGATTCCACAATTTCAGCGCGAAGCGCGCCAGCGTGGGCCACGAACCCTGCTCGCAGATCATCGGGATTTCGGCGCCGTGCTCTCGCAGATATGCAGAAACCGCAAGCAGCAGAGGTCCGGTGCCCGCGACGACGACACGCTTGCCGCGGATCGGAAGTCCGGATTTCACCATCGCCTGCAGGCCTCCGGCACCCATGACATTGGGCAGAGTCCATCCAGGAAACGGCAGAAATCGTTCGCGCGCTCCGGTGGCGAGGATGAGTTTTCGGTAACGAAGCTCGATGGATCGCTCATCGCTTTCGGCGAGCAGTGCGCCCAGCGCGGGTTGATCGAAAACTCTCGTTCCCGAGAAAATGGTGACGCCAGCTTTGCGAACGCGGGCGTACCACGGTGCCGCTTCTGAAGAATGTTCTTGCGAGCCGCCCCGCCAGATCTGCCCACCGAGCGCTGGATTGTCATCGACGATGGCCGTTCGTGCGCCAGATTCTGCAGCGCAGGCGGCGGCTGCGATCCCTGCAGGACCTCCGCCCACGACCACGACGCCGAATTGGCTGGTTTCAATCACGGGTTCTAACGTCCATGCCTTGCTCGCAAAGCGTCTGGCAGCTGCGGCGATGAGCTTGTCCATTGATGGAGACGCGGCATTCGAAACAGATGCCCATGCCACACAACGGCCCGCGAGGTTCTCCGGTGACCGATGTTCTGCACGGAGCTCCGGCCAGAGCTACTGCCACGGCGACGGTTGCGCCCGAGGGCACTGTGACTGGCGCGCCGTTCACCGTGAGATTGACGGAATCAGGCATGCGCCAACTCCTTGGTGCTTCGCGTGGGCAAGTAAGGTTCAATTGGTATTTCGGGAATTGCGCCCGCAATAAAGTCGATCAAAATTTTTGCGGTGCCTACGGATGTTGTGATGCCTAAGCCTTCATGTCCGGTAGCGAGGAAGACGGAGCGGTCGCTTCCCGATGGTCCGATCAAAGGCAGCTTGTCGGGCGTGGCCGGACGGAAGCCGGTCCAGGTGCGGACGGCCGACATCGCCGAGATTGAGGGCATGTATTCCTGGGCGCGGCGCAACATACGCGCGAGGATGTCGTGATCGACTTCAGTGTGCTCGGCTCCATATTGACGCGAGGAGCCGATCAGAATCTGACCAGTGCGGCGCGGCTGCAAGTTGAATGCTACCGAGTCGCTCGTGACGGAATGCGCGCTCTTGAGGTATCCGAGTTCGACCAACTGGTGACGCAGAAATCCGGGATAGCGGTCGGTGATGACCAGATGTCCTTTTCGCTTCCGCACGTCAATGGCTTCGGTCAGGTTGGGAGAAGTTGCTCCGGCGGCGTTGATGATGATTTTTGCCTGGAAATCTGTGCCGTCGCTCGCATGTGCGCAGGCATTGCCGATGCACGTAACCGAGATGCCAAGCCGCAGTTCAGCGCCTCGCAATTGGGCCAATCGAAGCAGGGAAGCCGCGGCACAGGGCGGGTAGAGGACGGCATCTTCGGGAACGAGCAGGCCGCCAGCCATTCCGTCGCGCAGATGGGGCTCGAGTTCTTTCAGGCGAGCCGCCGAAAGCACCTCGGTTGGAACGCCGCGGTCGGAATAAAAGTCATGCTTGCGGCGAACTTCGGCGAGTTCTTCGTCATCGGCGGCGACCCAGATGGTTCCGCATTGTTCATACTCGACCTGGTCCAGCAGTTGGGGCCGCAAAGTTTGCCAGAGCTTTTGCGAATAGCGCGTCAAGGCGAACTGGGCTTCAGAATCGTCCATGACGACGATGTGGCCCATGCCGGCGCCGGTGGTGCCGCCGCCGACAACATCCCGGTCGATCACCAGGACCTTCATACCGCGAAGCGCGCACTCGTTGGCGCATGCGGCGCCAACGATCCCGGCTCCAACAATAATCGCGTCGTAACTGTTGCCGCTCATGCGATTCAGGGACGAATGCCCATACAGAAAGGATCTTGCGGATCGAAGACTAACTCCGCCTCGGCGTTGACGAAGGCTTGTCCCTTGATGCTCGGATAGATTTTGCCATCGCGGACGTGCACGCTGCCTTCGAAGATGCTGCCGACGATGCTTTCCTGCTTCCAGAGCTGGCCTTCTTTGAGTTTGCCGTCGGCGTACAGGCAGGCGAGTTTGGCGCTGGTGCCGGTTCCGCAGGGAGAGCGGTCGTAAGCTTTGCCCGGGCAGAGAACGAAATTCTTGCTGTTCACACCTGGGATTTGCGAGGGCGCGTAGAGTTCGATGTGATCGATTTCGTGTCCGTTGTCGCCGGTGATGTTGTTCCTGGAAAGCGCCTGGCGAATGGCCCAGGTGAAGGCGGTGAGTTCGTCGATGTTGTGGAGCGAGAGTTCGTAAGGATGATCATGGACGAGGAAGAACCAGTTGCCTCCCCATGCGACATCGCCGGCGATGGGACCGTAGCCGGGGACATCGACTTGTACATCCGCTCGGCTGCGGTAGCTAGGAACGTTGTTGACAGTGACTTCTCCGGTGTCGTGCAGAATGGCGGAGACCTCGCCGACAGGCGTTTCGACTTGGTGCGTGCCGGGGGCGATGCGTTTCATGTAAGCGAGCGTGGCTACGAGTCCGATCGTGCCATGGCCGCACATCCCCAGGTATCCGACATTATTGAAGAATATGACGCCCGCGGCGGAGTCACGATTTACCGGCGCGCAGAGCAGGGCACCGACGACGACGTCGGATCCGCGGGGCTCGGCTACTACGGCGGAGCGGAAAGGATCGTGGTCGCGGCGAAAACGTTCGAGGCGTTCGGAGAGCGGACCGTTGCCGAGATCAGGGCCTCCCTCGATGACGAGGCGCGTGGGCTCGCCGCCTGTGTGCGAATCAATCACACGAACTTTTCGGGAATCGTTGTACATTTAACTCTTACGCTATCGTAACAGCGAGGATTCCATGACTCTACCGTCTCAATTTTCCCGGCGAAATTTCATAACCACAGTAGCGGCTGCCGCAGGATCGACTCTTTTGCCAAAGGCAGTGTCGGCGGCGGCTTTCCAGGATCCGGGAGCGGACGCGATTTCGAAAGACGGCAAGGCCCTCAGCCGCGATAAGGTTCGATGGAAGGCGATGCCATTTCCGTTGAAGCAGGTGCGGTTAGGCGATGGTCCGTGCAAGATCGCGATGGAGGCCGATCAGAAATATTTGCTGTCGCTGCCTCCGGATCGTCTGCTGCATACGTTTCGTGTGAAGGCGGGGATCCCGTCGTCGGCCCAGCCGCTGGGAGGTTGGGAGAAGCCCGACTGCGAATTGCGCGGTCACTACGCCGGCGGACATTATCTTTCGGCGTGCGCGTTGATGTATGCAAGCACTGGCGATGAGGATCTCAAGAAGAACGCGAATCTTGTCGTCACGGGACTTGGTCAGTGCCAGACGGCGTTGAAGAGCGGGTATTTGAGCGCGTTTCCGGTGGAGTTTTTCGATCGGCTGCGCGAGCGGCAACAAGTATGGGCGCCGTTTTATACGATCCACAAAATCATGGCAGGACTACTCGACATGCATTTGTATTGCGGGAACGAGCAGGCGCTCGACATGGTTCAGAAGATGGCGGACTGGACCGGTCTTTACACCGAATCTCTCAGTTATGAGCACATGCAGCGCGTGCTTGGGACGGAATACGGCGGGATGGGCGAAGTGCTGGGCAATTTGTATGCCGTCACTGGAAAGGAAGAATATCTCGACGTGGCGCGGCGTTTCGACAAGAAACAGTTCTTCGATCCGTTAGCGGGACATCGCGACGAACTGAAGGGGTTGCATGTAAATACGCACATTCCCCAAGTGATTGCGGCCGCGAGATTGTACGAGTTGACGGGGGAGCGGCGCTATCGAGATATCGCGGAATACTTCTGGGACGAGGTGGTCAGTGAGCGCTCGTACTGCACTGGTGGCACCAGTAATCGAGAGTCGTGGAATTCCGATCCGGGGCAGCTTTCGACGGAGCTTGGACCGACGACAACCGAGTGCTGCTGCGCTTACAACATGATGAAGCTGACGCGACATTTGTTTGGCTGGTCGCCTAACGCCCGGTACATGGATTATTACGAGCGCGTGCTCTTCAACCATCGGCTCGGGACGATCAATCCGGAAGACGGGATGATGATGTACTACCTGCCGCTGGCGTCAGGATATTGGAAGACATTCGGGAAGCCCCTGGATTCGTTCTGGTGCTGTACTGGAACCGGATCGGAAGAATATGCCAAGCTGGCCGATACGATTTACTTTCATGATGACGACTCGCTGTACGTGAATCTCTACATTGATTCGCGACTGGAATGGGCGGAGAAGGGAGTTCACTTCGAGCAGAAGACACGATTTCCGCAGGAACAGGGAACGACGATCAGCGTATCGGCGAAGAATCCGACGCAGCTGGCAGTTCAGCTGCGGATCCCTTATTGGGCGCAAGGCGGAAGCGTGAAAATAAACGGAACTACCGTTCCGGCATTCTCGAGTCCTGGTAGCTATCTGACTCTGCATCGCGAATGGAAGACTGGTGACAAGATCGAACTTAGCCTGCCGATGAAGTTGCACATCGATGCTATGCCAGACGATCCGAGCGTCCAGGCCGTGATGTATGGGCCGTTGGTCATGGCCGGACGCTTTGATGGCGTAGCGAAGGAAAAGATTTACGGCGAGATGGGGCCGAAGCAGGGGGAAGAGAAAAAGATCCCGACGATTGTCGCGAAGCCGGAGGATCCCACGGGCTGGCTGGAGCCGGACGGGAGTCAGCCGCTTGTGTTTCACGCTACAGGACAGCCGCAGCCATTGACTCTGGTTCCGCTGAATTCCATTTATCGCGAGCGGTACGCGGTGTATTGGAAGGTGAACTCGAAGTCGATCTAATGGATGAGTGAACTTTGAAAGATGTGGCGTGGCTGCCGTCCTCGCGCAGGCTGTTGCCTGAAGAGTAGACAGTCCCCGGAAAAACAAACTCATATGCGTAAACCATCGTTCTTAGTGTGGATACTGTTTTCTTCTGCCATTGTGTTCGCTCAGTCCTCGCCGCAGACGTCTTCACAGAAAACCATCGGTAACTGGGCGATGCAGGATGTCGCGAAGGTGACGGGCGCCGCTGCGGAAGTATCGAGCGCAAAATTCAGGCCGGAAAACTGGTATGCGGCGACGGTGCCGGGAACTGTCCTGACGACGCTGGTGAATAACAAGGTCTACCCCGAGCCGCTGTATGGCGAGAACATGCGCAATATTCCGGAGAGCCTGAACAAGACGAGCTATTGGT
>JASLEQ010000540.1 GCA_030151135.1 Candidatus Sulfotelmatobacter sp.
ACCGTCCCGGCCGCCTGGGCACCGGAGATTGCCGCGCTCGCGGCCCGCAACATCAGTGAGAAGACCAACTATCGGCTGCTGGCGAACACCATTGCGCACCAGTGGTGGGGTACGGAGGTCAGCCCAGCCTCGACGAACGACTGGTGGCTGAACGACGGCTTTGCGCGCTACACCGAGGCACTTTACATCCAGCACCTGGTCGGCACCTCCGGCTTCATCGAAGCCCTTAAGGACATGTCAGTCGGCGCCCTCGCTTATCAGACCGTGCCCATGTCCAGCGTCAGCACGCTCGATACGTTCTCGCCCGAGTTCCAATCCGTGGTGACGGACAAAGGCGCGATGATCCTGCACATGCTCCGTTACGTGCTCGGCGATTCCAAATTCAACACGGCCATGCGCACCTTCGCCCAGAAGTACTCGATGAAGTCCGCCACCTCCGACGACTTCCGCGAGATCTGCGAAAAGATCCACGGCGACCAGCTGACCTGGTTCTTCTCGCAGTGGATCGATTCCACCAGCGCACCCGAGTTCAAGAACAAGTACACCGTTTACCGCCTGGGGAGCGGCAAAGGCTTCCGGATCGTCGGCGAAATCAGCCAGGACCTCGATCTCTTCCGCATGCCCGTGCAAGTCAAGGTCGACACCGATGGCCAGACCGAGAACAAGGTCATCGAAGTCGTTGGCACCAACTCGCCTTATTCGCTTGAGACCTTCGGCAAGCCACGCCGCATCACCATCGATCCCAATGACCACGTCCTGAAGAATTCCACCGACATCCAGGTGCGCACGGCGATTCTCCGCGGACAGGCGCTCGTCCAGCAGGGCGATCTCGCCGAGGCCCTGAAGCAGTTCCAGTCGGCCCTGGCCATCAGCAAGAACAGTTCCCTGGCCCATTACCGCATCGCCGAGGTCTTCTACCTGCAGCGCAACTACCAGGCCTCCGCCAACGAGTACCGCGATTCCCTCAACGGCGATGGAGAACCGCGCTGGACCGAGGTCTGGAGCTACATCCAGCTCGGCAAGATCTTCGACATAACCGGACAGCGCGAACGCGCCGTCAATCAATATCGTCAGGCGATCCAGACCAACGACAACACCCAGGGTGCGCTCGACGAGGCCCGCAAGTATCTGCAGAAGCCCTTCGAACGCGAGAAGCAGCCCAGCGGGAACTGATCTGATTACTGGAAGGACAAGCCGCTCAACCGGGCGGCTTTTTCTTTTTCCACTCCGCACCCGAGCACCAGCGCATGAAAGCGTTCGCCCATCGCTTCGGGCGAAATAAGGTGCTTGAGCTGCAACGAGACTTTCGCCCGCTCCTGCGGAAGCTTGCAGGCCTCGAACGCATCCGCAAACTCGGTCTGCTGCCCAATCCCTAACAGCAACTGCGACTGCGAAACCAGTCCGAGCGATTCCATTCCGTTCGCTTCCGCCACCGTCCGCAAGGCGGTGAAATTCACATGCCCGGTAATGTCTTGCTCCCCAGGCGCCTCGTACGGATTCGCAGAGGCCTGGTGCTCGCGATAGGTCATCACCGTGTCGCGATGCCGCCCGGCCAACTGCTGCTCGCGCGTGTAGCCATAGTCAAGGAAGAGTGCGAATCCCCGGCGGTCGCCGAAAGCCTGGGCAATCCTTTGCATCCATACATTCGATTCAAGCGGGGCTTCCACGCGTTCGCCCGCCTCGGGGTGCACACTATAGCGATCGATGTATTCCAGGCACTCGCTCGACGCAGGCTTCCATATCTCCCGGAACTCACCGCCTTCCTCGGCAATGTAAAGCTGGCCTTCCGGACTGAGCACATCTACCGGAATCGCATCGAAGAACTCGTTGGCGAAGACAAGCAGCGCCTCTCCGCAGTCAACCGCCGCAGCTTCCAACTCTGGATAGACCCGCACGCGTCCGTCGTCGGCAAAGCGTTCCTGCAACCTCTCGCGCAGGCTCGGCGAACTCTCCACCATCCGGTATCGGATGGCCCGAGAGAAGTCCGGAAACTTCTTCCCCGCCCAGTCGAGCACATCCTGCGCAAACAACCCGCGTCCCGGACCAAGCTCGATCAGATGCAAGGTTGCCGGCGAGCCGAGCAGCCTCCACATCTCGTCGAACTGTCGCGCCAGCAAACGTCCGAACACCGCATGCACGTCGCTCGATGTGTAGAAGTCTCCGGCTTTCCCAAATTTTTCCTGGCGGCGCGCGTAGTAGCCGAGCTCCGGATGATAGAGACACAGTCCCATGTAGCGCGAGAACGGCATCGCACCTTCGCGGCGAATGATGGCGACAATTTCCTCGCGCAGGCTCACCGCTTGGGCGTCTCGTGCAGGCTCTGCGGCGTGCGCACGAACATCTCCACGAAGTAATCGTGCATGCAATCGTAGAGCTGGCGCTGAAACGTCCAGGGAAACTGCGGATGCTCGAGGTCGCGCGGGTGCAATTCAAAACTGTAAGTGTGCACCGGGACCGGCGGGCTCTTGAACTGGATCAGGACTTCAATGATGTCGCCCTTCTCACGCGCGTCAAAGGCGAGCAACGGATGCTCGTACTCCCCCAGGTGCTGCAACACGCGATCGATCCGGGAACTCATCGCATCGATTGTACAGATACACACCTACCACGGAGACACTGAGATACGGAGGTTCGGAAATCAAAAATCACAAGCAGCTTCATGCATGGGACTGCTTGTTCCTTGGAAGTAGAGAAAATTGAAATCTAAAACTCCGTGTCTCAGTCTCTCCGGGGTAGATATTGTCTTACTCGTACCGCAAGGCCTCAATCGGATCGAGCCGCGCTGCCTTGATGGCCGGCAGCATGCCGCTCACGATACCCACCAGAATCAGAATTACCGTGGCCACCACCAGCGTGCTCGGATCGATGATCAGCCGTATGTCGGCCGTATCGGCGTTCTTGGCAATTGCGCTATAGAACGTCAAGCGGCCCACGCTGAAGGAAACCAGGTAGGCCAGCGCAATTCCCAATACCCCACCCAGGAACGTGATGGTCAGCGCCTCGGCCAGGAACTGCAGCAGGATGTCGCGCCGCCGCCCGCCCAGCGCCTTCTCCACGCCAATCTCCCGCGTACGCTGCGTCACCGCGACCAGCATGATGTTCATCAGTCCCACCCCGCCAATCCCGAGCGTCAGGGTGCCGATGAATGCCAGCAGGATCTTCAACCCCATGGTGATGATGGCGAACTGTTTCACCTGCTTCATGGCGTCGAACACGAACACAGCCCGGTTATCATCCGGCTTAAAGCCGTGGCTCTCGGCCAGCGTGCTTCGCACCCCGCGTTCCACCAGTTCGTACTGGTCGGTTTCGTAGTCGAGCCAGATACCATCGAGATAGTGAGTGTCTTTCAAGTCGCTCATGGTGGAGAACGGGATGTAAATCTGGCGATTGATGTCGCTGTCGCTCTCCTGCATGCGCGGCTCGATAATGCCGATCACCTCGAACGAAATTCCGTTGATGCGGATCTTCTGGCCAAGCGCGTAGGCCCCCGAAAACAACTTGCTCTTGGCCTCCGAGCCGATCACGGCCACTCGAGCCTTTTGCGCCATGTCCTCTTCGTTGAAGAAGCGTCCCATGTCGAGGTTCACCACCTGGATGCGCTGCAGGTTGGGATACGATCCCGT
>JASLEQ010000015.1 GCA_030151135.1 Candidatus Sulfotelmatobacter sp.
GCTTCGGCGGCGTCGGCTTCGTCGAAGAGGCCTTGGCGTTGGAGGTTGCTGGGCTCGACGTAGTCTCGATCAACGATGCGGAGATAGCCGACGCCAGCCCGGGCGAGCAGGGAAGCCAGGGTCGACCCGGTGGCGCCGCAGCCGACAATGGCAGCGCGGGCTTGCGCTAGTCGTGATTGCCCTTCGGCACCAATGCCGGCGAACAGGATTTGCCGGGAGTACCGTTCTTCGAAACTCACTGGGACCTCATGCTTCAGGTACAAGGATTTATTATAGGGGCCGGATTGATCCCATAGCTAAAGTGCTGGTGCAATTGCGTTTCTGGTTCGGATGCGGAAAGTGGAAGACTGCTTCGCGATGGCTGCTCGCCATCGTGCTGAGTTCTGCCTGCCTTCGTGCCGGGCTGGCGCAGGAAAAAGCAGCAGCCACGTCGGACCTCACGGGCAAGCGGATCGCCGCGATCAAATTCCAAGGTGCAGATCCCGCCAGCACCGATCCCCTCACCGAGTATTTAAGCCTTAAGCCGGGCGATGAACTCGAAACTGCAAAAGTGAGCAGCAGCATCAAGGCGCTGTTCGCGACGGGCAAATACTCCAACATTCAGGCCGAGGCAGACGAGAACCCGGACGGGCAGGTGGTGCTCACCTTCACCGTCCAAGAAAAGTATTTCATTGGCGATGTCAGCCTGGATGGACTTCCGAAAAAGGGTGCGCCGACACTGCGGCAGTTGCTCGACGCGACCAAGTTGCAGTTAGGCCGTCCTTATAGCGAAGCGGATGTAAAGCGCGCAGTCGATCAAATGACGGGTGTCATGGAGGACAACGGCTACTACACCTCCAACTTCACGTATGACCGTGAAGCACAGTCGCAGAGCCGTCAGATGAATATCCGGTTTCACCTAAAACCGGGGCCGCTGGCGAATGTGGGCAAAGTCGAGGTTACGGGCGACTCGGGGTTCACCGCGCCTGAGGTAGAAGCGATTACCAAGATCAAGCCCGGGACCAAGGTGGCTGAAGCGAAGACGACGCGTGCATTGGAGCGCCTGCGGAAGAAATACCAGAAGCGTGATCGATTAGAGGCGCAGGTTGCGCTGTCGCGGCGGAATTACCACGCCCAGACCAACACCGTAGATTACGTTTTCACCGTCTCGCGCGGACCGAAGGTGGATGTAGCGGTGGAAGGAGCAAAGCTGCGCCAGGGGTTGATCAAGCGATATATCCCTGTCTATGAAGAGAATGCTGCTGACGACGATCTATTGAACGAAGGTACCCGCAATCTGCGCGACTATTTCCAGAACCAGGGTTATTTCGACGTAAAGGTCAGTTATACGCGGAAGCGCAGCCCGAGCAATGACCAACTCAGCATTGTGTACAGCGTGGAACCGGGCGAGCGTCATAAGCTCGAAGCCGTAAAGATCGAAGGAAACAAGTATTTTCCGACGGACTCCATCCGCGAACGGCTGACGGTGCAGCCCGCGAGTTACCTGAATGTGTGGGGCAAGTTCAGCCAGACGATGCTGACACGCGATGTGCAGTCGATCACCGCGCTTTATAAGACGAACGGCTTTCAGGATGCCACTGTGAAGTCAGTGGTGGACGACGACTATCTTGGGCGGACGGGAGTGATACGCGTGGTCTTCCAGATCAACGAAGGGCAGCAATCGCGCGTGCACAGCCTGACGATCCTCGGCAACCTGGCGATTCCAACCGATCAACTGAGTTCGCAGCTCGCCCTGGCCGACGGACAACCCTATTCCGACTACTCCGTCTCCAGTGACCGCGACGCGATCGTGAGTTACTACTACAACCGCGGATTCCCCAGCATGGATATGCAGGTGACCGCCGTTCCGTTTGACGGCGACAAGCATTCCATGGACGTGACCTACAGCATTCGCGAGGGAAGCCGGGTATTCGTGGACAGGGTCTACGTTTCCGGTTTGCATTTCACTCGCGCCAGTGTGGTGCAGAACCAAATGCATATTCACGACGGCGATCCACTGAGCCAGGTCGACATGCTCGACACGCAGCGGCGCCTGTACGATCTCGGATTGTTCAGCGAAGTGAATCTTGCCGTGCAGAACCCGGATGGCGCGGCAGATCGCAAGAACGTGCTCTTCCAGGTCTCGGAAGCCAAGCGCTACACCTTTACTTACGGCTTGGGCTTCGAAGTCTCGACCGGCAGTGGACCAGAGGGTACGGCCAGCAGCGGTTCAAAGACGCTGACGCCCGAAGGTCCGACAGGATGGAGCCCGCGCGTATCGTTCGAAGTCACGCGCCTGAACTTCGGTGGTCGGGACCACACGATCGTCCTGAAGGCTCGCTATGGACGTCTTGAGCAGCGAGGGCTGATCAGCTACGAAGCGCCGAGATTGTTTGCCAAGGAAAACTGGCGGCTGACGGTGAGCGGTTTCTTCGACAAGTCGGCCGATGTGCGTACCTTTACCGCCCAGAGACTGGAAGGTTCTGTACAGGCCGAGCAGGTGAAGAGCAAGACACTCACCATCCTCTATCGCTACAGCTACCGCCGGGTGAATGTGGATCCGACGACCCTGGTCATCGACCCCAACCTCATCCCGCTGTATTCGCGTCCGGCGCGGATCGGCATGCCGAGCATTACCTTTATTTACGACCGGCGGGATGATCCCATCGACGCACACAAAGGGATGTACACCACGGCCGACTTCGGCGTAGCGGGAAGCTTCTTCGGTTCAGAGTCGAATTTCGGGCGTGTGCTGCTGCAGAATTCCAGCTACTACCAGTTTGGCGCGAAGAAATACGTGTTTGCCCGGTCGACCCGGCTGGGCATCGAGTCGCCCTTCAACAACTCGCAAATCGTTCCCCTTCCAGAGCGGTTCTATGCGGGCGGCGGCAACTCACTGCGGGGCTTCTCGATTAACCAGGCGGGTCCTCGTGACCAGCTGACGGGGTTCCCGATCGGCGGAAATGCGCTTTTCGAGAACAACCTGGAGCTCCGGCTGCCCCCACCGACCCTGCCTTATGTGCAGGACAATCTGAGCTTCGAGGTGTTCCACGACATGGGCAATGTTTTTGACACCACTAGCCACTTATTCAAGGGGATCTTCCGGCTGCACCAAGCTTCAATTGCCGCCTGCTCGGCTCCGGGAACCCAGGTTCCATGCAACTATAACTACCTGGAACAAGCTATTGGCGTGGGAATTCGGTACCATACTCCTGTCGGGCCTGTGCGGTTTGACATTGGATATGCCCTGAACCCCGCCCGGTATCCCATTCTCGAGACGAACCAAGAGCAATCGACGCAGCGAGTGAACGTCTTCTTCAGTATCGGCCAGACATTTTGATGCGAACGATTTTCAAGATCGGATTGTTGTTGCTGGCGATGAGCCCATTCGGATTCGCCGGCGAAATCATCGACCGCCTGGTTGCGTCGGTGGACAACGTTCCGATCCTGCAGAGTGACTGGGACAATGCGGTGTCGTTCGAGGCGCTGCAGCAGGGAAGAAGCGCAGCATCCTTCAAGCCGGAGGAGCGCCGCGCAGTGCTGGAACGTCTGGTGGATCAGCAACTCTTGCGTTTGCAGATGGGCGACGACAATATTGCTACCGCCGACGAGCGCGAGATCGACCAGGAGGTCGAGCGCATCCGCGCCATTTACCCGCAGGCGAAGGCAGACGAAGGATGGCAGAGGCTGCTGGCGCAGTGTGGCCTGGACGAAGCTTACGTCCGGCAGCGGGTCGCGCGCGAACTGCAGGTCATGCGCTTCGTGGATCTGCGCTTGCGCTCGGAGACGCGCATACCCCGCGAGGACGTCGAGGATTATTACAAAGAGACGATGGTTCCGGCGGTGCGAAGCCGGGGAGCGAAAGAAGAGAGCCTGACGGACGCATACCCGCAGATCGAGGAGATCCTCCGGCAACAGCGGTTGGACGAGTTGTTGTCCACGTGGCTGCGAGACCTGCGCGACCACAGCGATATCCAATGGTTGGGGGTAGAGGCGAGTTCGCCGTCGGAGAGCGCGATTGCCGTACCGGGCTCCGGGGGCGAATAAATCGAGCATGGTTGAGGCGAGCCAGAAGTCTCCCAAGCACCGTACCCTGCGGCACTCGGTTTATGGCTTGCTGATCCTCGGCGCCTTCGTTCTTCTCGGTTGGTATTTCACCAGCGCCGGATTCAAGGAAGTTGTTCGAACCCGTCTCGCTCGCGAAATCGAGGATGCCACCGGCGGACAGGTGGAAATCCGGCATATCGATTGGAACGTCGCAAGTCTGCAGGTCGCCATCGAGGGGGTGACCATCCATGGCCTGGAAGGCCCAACCGACGCGCCTCTCGCGCATATCGAACGCATCGACGCGAACATCCGCATCGTGTCACTCCTTGGTCGGGAGTGGACCTTTAATTCTCTGATCATCCAAAGGCCGCAATTCCATCTCATCGTTTATCCCGACGGGCGGACCAACCAACCTACGCCTCGCGGTCACTTCAAGCGCGGCGTCTCGGTAAACACAATCGACCCTCTGTTCAAGGTCGCGATCCGCGACTTCGTGGTGAAGAACGGAGAGCTGCTCATCAATCAGCAGAGAACCGCGCTGCAAGTGAACGCGCAGGACATAACCGCGAATGTCGGTTATTTACGTAGTCCGGAGTGCTACGACGGGACAGTTTCCATCGGCAAGCTTGACCATACTTCGCCGCAATATCGCCCATTTTCCTCTACCGCTGACTTTGATTTTCGTCTCTTCCGCAATGCCGTGGTCGTGCGCTCCGCGCACGTCGCGTCGGAAGGCTCACAGCTTTCGTTCAGCGGAAGGCTGGACGAATTTTCATCGCCGCACTTCGCCGCGAACTATCAACTGAGACTCGATTTGCGCCAAGTGGGTGCGATCATCCGCGATGTTTCGCTGCAGGCCGGCGTCTTGCAGTTCAGCGGGAATGTGCGGTCTAACGGAGAGGAAATTACTTCCGGCGGAACGTTACAGCTCACTAACGGAGCTTGGAGCTCGGCAGGTGTGCACGTCGCTTCGGTTGCAGGAACTGCGCTGTATCACCTTGACCAGGACCGGCTGGAGGTAAGCCGGATTGCCGCGAACGCGCTGGGCGGAACGATCGCCGGGCAGATGAACATCCTGCACTGGAATGCGCCTCCACGAACGGAGCGCGAACTTCCGATAGCTGCAGGAAGGAGTTTGCACAGTTTTGCCGCGCGGGAGCAGAACGCAAAAGCGACATTTACCCTGCGCGGTCTGGCCGTCGAAAAGATCGCCGCATTGTTTTCCACGCGGGAATTGCCGCTCCACGAGCTTCATGCTTCCGGCAACGCCGACGGAACTGCAGAGCTGACATGGGTCGGGTCCCCTCGTGCAGCACAGCTCAAGCTCGATGTTGAAGCCACGCCGGGGCCGGATGGCACCGATGCCATACCAGTCTCCGCGCATGTGCAGGGCGTCTACGACTTCCGGGGCAGAGAAATGCAGATCGCCCAAGGCGAGGTGCACAGCCCCCATAGTTCTCTAACGGCTGTGGGTCGATTCGGGTCAGAAACGCTCGATCTTTTGCTGACAGCCAACACCACGAAGATCCACGAATTCCAGCCGCTGCTTGCCGCCCATGAAGCGGAGCACTTGCCGGTAGAACTGCAGGGAGAAGGATCGTTCCAAGGGACTCTGCAGGGCCGTACGGCGACGCCAACGATTGCGGGACACCTGAAGCTCAGGGGATTCGACACGGTTGTCCAGACGAACAACGTGCCGGCCGCGGAGCCTGAGTTGGTGAAAGTTTTGCGGAGAGGACGAAAGAAGTCCGCGACGCCACCGCCGCAGAACGCAGCGAAGCCGATACGCTTTTATTGGGATTCGTTCGAGGGCAATATCAGTTACGGACCTGACAATGGAGCGATTCGCGATGGCGTGCTGGTGAGCGGCAGCCAGCGCATCGAGTTGGCAGGCAGTGTGACTTTGCACAATGGCTCGTTTAGCGACGATTCGCTGCTCCACATGAGCGCGCGCACTCACAATGCTCGCGTAGAAGATGCGCAGAGATTGCTCGGGCTGAGCTATCCAGTGAGTGGGAGGTTCAATCTGGACATGGAAATGTCGGGCACGCGCGCAGATCCGCGCGGCCACGGAACGCTCTCAATCTCGGAGGGCAACGCTTTTGGTGAGCCGCTCAATGCGCTTTCGACCAGGCTCGAGTTCAGCGGTCGCGAGGCAAAGTTCACGGATGTGAAGATCGTTTCTGGCGACGCGAAGGCGCAGGGGTCCGGATCGATTAACGTTTCCACCGAACAGTTTGAGTTCGCGGTGCAAGGATCCGGAATCGATCTTCTGCGTTTCCCGGTGCTGCAGACATCGAAGGTAAAGCTGACAGGTGTGGCCGACTTTTCGGGAAAGGGTGTCGGCACGCTCTCCGCGCCGGTAATCGACGGTCGCGTGCGCATCGCCAACATTTCTCTTGGCGGTAAACAGGAGGGCGATCTTGATATCCGTGCAACCACCGCCGGCGAGAACCTGAAGCTGACCGCCGAGTCGCATTTCGCGACAGCCACTTTGACCGGAGACGGAACAATTCACCTTCGCAACGAAATGAACTGCGATATCACGGCGAAGTTCGGGAACGTGGACCTGCAGCCGTTTCTCGTCGGGGTGGCACGGGGACATTCTTCCATCGACGGAAGCCTGCATCTATGGGGTCCTTTACGGAACCCGGATCGCCTCAACGCCCGGCTGGAGATTCCTCGTTACGAGTCGCAGGTGGAAACCGTGTTGTTGCACAACGCGGGCCCCATCATCGCTACTTACAGCGACGGTACGGCGACGCTGCAGTCCTTTCGGCTGGTGGGAGACGAAACCGACCTGACGTCCTCCGGCACTGCGAAATTCGCGGGCAACCAGGCCTTGCAGATGCGCGCCGACGGACAGTTGAATCTGAAACTCCTGCAGAGCTTCGATCCGGAGATTGTTTCGTATGGCGAGACAACCATCGGAGTACGGGTGGGAGGAACGATGGCGGATCCCGCGCTGCGCGGGCGTATCACCATCGAGCACGCGGGTATCTCGTATGTCGATATGCCGAACGGGTTGAGCGACCTGAACGGCACACTGGTCTTCAACCAGGACCGTTTGCAGGTCGAGAAGCTGACAGCCCATACGGGAGGCGGCGACCTCGCCATCGGCGGCTTCATTACCTACGGCCGAAACGTGAGTTTCAATTTGACCGCGACAGGCAAGGATGTTCGCATTCGCTACCCCGAGGGAGTAAGCGCCAACGCCGATGCCGATCTGCGCCTGGCAGGCACTTTGCAGAACGCAACCCTCACCGGCGATGTGGTGGTGAACAAATTCGGGCTCAATCCGCGGTTCGACTTTGCCTATTACCTCACACGTTCCAAGCAGCTCACCTCGACCCCGAACCCGGATTCGCCGCTGAACAACTTGCATTTCGACGTGCGC
>JASLEQ010000023.1 GCA_030151135.1 Candidatus Sulfotelmatobacter sp.
GTAAGCCAACTTAAGACCCGGAACCGGGCTATCGTCGGCAGTCTCAAGCGTTCCTTCATATTCGAAGGTCAGTGTGGTCGATGCATCCTTCGATAATCCCTGAGGCAGATTCACCCGAACGGTAGAATCCTGCGTCACGCGCTCCGCTGAGAGCGGCTGGTTCTTCTCATCGAGAACCCGGGTCACGCGCAGGGCATTGTGGAGTTCGAAAACGGCGGTATTCAGGTCCTGCAAGGCGGTGAACTTCACCTTGGCGCGTGCCGATATCTGATGGAGATGAGGCGTAAGCTCGGCGTCGATCTGGTAATCCTCGACGTGCAGGCGGGCTTTTTCGGCAGCCCGCAGCGGGGGAGCGATCAAAGCCAGCAGCAACAAGGCAAGGAGGTTGGATAGAACGCTCTTAGCGCGCCGGGGGCGAATCTGCATTAAGGAGAATCTCCAGAAAACAGGGCTGACCTCTTCGTATGATGAAGATTTTGACCTAAAAGATGCTGGGAGCACAAGGTTTAGCAGCCGAGTCGTGATTTCTAGCTTGATAAAGGCGATTTCACACCGATCAGCATCTTCATAATGATCTCGGCGGCCTTGTCCGCCGGGGGCATTGAGCGGGTTTGTCCGCCAGCCCCAGGTGCCTGGAGCTTCGATTTCACTTCGGCAAAACCTTGCAACATTCGGCTGCGCGCCGGGCCGTCCGTCAGGATTTCAAGAAGGCAAGCGACAACCTTTGCGGCAGTAAAGTCATGCTGAATCAGCTCGGGGACCACCTGCCTTCCTGCAATCAGGTTGACCATCGCAAAGTACGGAACCCGTACCCGTCGCTTCCCGAGGTGATAAGTCAGGCCAGAGACGCGATAAACCATCACAAAGGGAGTTCCCATCATGGCCGCTTCTACCGTCGCTGTCCCGCTGGCAATGATGCCGGCGCGTGAATGGTGCAGGGCGGGCAACGCCTGCGGCACGAAGCTTATGGCTAGACCTCTGGGCACCTGCAAGAGGGCGGCATCGAGTGTGGGGGCGACGGGCAGCAGAAATTCATAGTCCGGGCCAAGTTGTCTCGCCGCCGAGAGAATGGCCGGCAGATTCATGCGTGCTTCCCGAGGACGACTGCCGGGCATCAGGGTGATCCAGGGCTTGCTGGAATCCAATTTGAATTGAGAGGCGTATTCCTCGCGCCCGATCGCCGGTTGGGGCAAATCTGCCAGCGGATGGCCTACGAATGTCGCATTCACCCCCCGATCCCGGTAAAACTTCTCTTCAAAGGGGAAAATCACGAGAGCCTCGTCGATATAGTTGCGCAGCAGCCGAACCCGTCCCTGGCGCCAGGCCCAGAACTGGGGCGCAACGTAATAGACGACGGGGATCCCACGCCGCTTCATCTGTCTCGCGACGCGCCAGTTGAAGGCTGGTGAATCGATCACAATGGCCAAATCAGGCTTGCGTCTGTCCGCTTCCACAATCAGCCGCCGATAGAGCCGGTAGATTTTTGGCAAATGGCTGAGGATCTCGGTGATTCCGACGACGGAGAGGTCCCGGGCGTCAACTACGGTATCGCAACCTGCGGCGCGCATCCGATCCCCGCCGACACCGAAGAACTCGAGGGATGGATCATGCCGCTGGAGGGCGTCGATGAGCTGCGCACCATACATTTCACCGGAGGCTTCGCCGGCGGAGATCAGGATTCGCACCGGGCCATTGTAAGAGACAGGAGCCCTGGATGTATGCGGCCAGATCCTGCGCGCTGAATAGCGCGTAGTCATCAAAGACAGCTTACTGCCCGGTTCCTTTCAGTCCGATGGTCTGCGATGCAGGGCAGGGATGACCCATGGCTACCTGTTCGGGATCGCACTCGGGGTACATCGTGAAACTGACCTCACCATTCACCGGACCGGTGTGAGTCGGAGCGAAACTCACGCCCAGAGTGCAGCTTTCGCCCGGTTCAAGCGCGGGAGCGGAACCGCAGGGATTCGATCCCACAGAGCCGTCGACAAGAAAGTCACCGCTCACAGCTAGCGGCAGCAGCGAAACTTCAGCCTCACCACTCAGAATGCTCTTAAGCGTGACGATCTGGATCGGGCTTGTGCTACCGACCAGTTGAGGAGGAAACGACAACATGGGCGGAGTAAAAGTGACTTCAGCGAGCATACTTGCTGTCAACCCAATGACCTGCGGACTGGTGATGTCGCTGTCGACGATGGTGAGAGATCCGGGAGCACTGACGGGAAACAAGAAGGAGCCACCCAATGAAACTGCAATCTGGTATTTCTCGCCGGGAGCGAGCATACCCTGGCACGTGTTTGACGCGATCTGGTAATCAGAAATCCCGGCCAGGTTAGGGCTGATCAGACCAACACTCTGAATCGTCAGGGATGTGGTTGAACTGACATTGGTCAGGGTGACACTTTTCGTATGCTTGTTGAAAGAGAGCGCACTGACAGCGCCATAGTTCAATTCCCGCGGTTGAATCGACAATTGGGATGAGACGCTCCCGGTGCCAATTCCCGCCAGTGCCGCTGAAAATCCGATCACCGGCACGGAATGGCTGCGGACCAGAAAGGCTCCGGAGATCGATCCGGTGGCGGTGGGGGAAAAACTCAGATTCACGGTGCAGGCCTGGCCTGTGCCGAGTGTGGCGGGACAGTTGTTCGTTTGCGAGAAATCGCCACTCGTGGTAAGCGCCCCGATATTGAACGAGTTGCCATTGTTCGTGATTTTGACGCTTTTTGGCGAACTGGTTGACCCTACGGGGATGCTTCCGAAGGTCAAAGATGCTGGAGAAAATGTTAAAGGTATAACGCTTGTA
>JASLEQ010000095.1 GCA_030151135.1 Candidatus Sulfotelmatobacter sp.
TTTCTGTTCACATAGGTGAAAACAAAATCTTCGATTTGACCCTTGGGATTTCTTACCGGCTCGCAGATGTAGAGCGCGTCCATGCTGCTTTCCGCGACCGCGATCAGCCGGTCACGTTCCCGGCGCAAGCTCGCTTCCACCCTCTTCAGAGTGTCCTCTCGCCGCTTCTGTTCAGTGAGGTCTTTGAGAACTTTTGCGAAACCAACCAGCTTGCCGGTCGAATCGCGAAGAGCGGTCAGAACAAAGCTGGCCCAGAACCGCTCGCCATTCTTTCTAATTCTCCAGCTCTCGCCGGAGCAATGGCCCCGGGCAGCCGCGGCGGCCAACTCACGCTCAGGAACTCGCGCCTCGATATCGTCGGGCAAGAAAAACAAGGAGTAATGCTGACCGAGGACCTCTCCGCTCCCGAAGCCCTTATTGAGTTCGGCTCCCCGGTTCCAGGTCATGACCCGGCCCGAGCAGTCGAGCATATAGATGGCGTAATCCTCGATCGATTCCACCAGTAAACGGTAGGGCTCGTCGCCCTTCCCCACGACGTGCCCGTCAGATCCAGAGGTTGTGACAGCCCGAAACGCGTCCGGCTGAACGGCCCGCGCTGACAGCTTATAACCCTTCCTGGGAACGGTTTGAACGAACTCGCTGCCATCGGAAAGTTTGCCGAGCGCCTTGCGGAGCAGAAAGATATTTTGAGTCAGGCTCCCATCTCCGACAACGGTAGCTTTCCAGATGTCGTTGTGAAATTTCTTTTTGGGCACGACCTTTCCGCCGGCCTGACATAGTAGCCTCAAAATTTCCGCCTGGGTGGGCGAAAGCCGAACGGTTCTGCTACCATCCCGGATCTCACGGGATTTTAGGTCCATCCGGAATGGGCCGAGTTTTTGCATAACATTTATAATAAGTGGTTTAGTGCCATTATGTTCTCAAGATTTCATCAACATGAAGATTTGTAGGGCAAAAGCGATTACGCTTAGGCAGCGCGCAATTGTTGCGCGTTTCACGCCGATTCGCCGACTGTGCCGGGTTCAGGTACCCTCGACTCTCCGAGCCCCATCGCTCTCCTGAATGGAGTTCCTTCTGGCGATGAAATCGAAAGTAAAGCTCAACTCCCAAATCGCATTCCGGGCGGCAGACTGGATGTTCCTCCAGCCCCAGATGCTCGACCTGATGCACGATGCGGTCATCACCACGGATCTGAATGGCACGATTACCGGCTGCAATCGCGCTGTGAGCAGCGTCTACGCATACACATCGGAGGAACTCGTTGGCCAGAACGTAACTATCCTGTACGCAGAAGAAGACGCGAAGATGCTCTCTAAGACCATTCTTCCGAGTGTCTTGGAGACCGGACTGTTCCGGGGAGAGGTCCGGAATCGGACTCAAAATGGCGATTACATCTACGTTCATCTTTCTGTAGCTCTTTTGCGCGATGCGGATGGCACGCCGACGGGCATGGTGGGTTTCTCCGTGGATGTAACGGCTCAGAAGCTGGGAAGCCTTGCGGTCCGGCGCAGCGAAGAGGTCGAGCGCGAAATCAGGGAGCACAAAGCCTGGTCTGCAAAACTCGAAATGCTTTTTGCGGCCGTGGAAAGGGCCGAAGACGTCTTTGTCATCACTGAGGCGGAGCCGATCGACGATCCTGGACCGCGGATACTGTATGTAAACCGCGCGTTCCAACGTCTCACGGGATACACTCCTGAAGAAGTCTTGGGAAAGACACAGCGCATCTTGCATGGTCCCCGCACCGACGAAATCGTCCTGCAACGAATTCGCACCGCGTTGACCCGCTGTCAGCCGATCCGGGAAGAGCTAATCAACTACCGCAAAGACGGCAGCGAGTTCTGGGTCGACGTCTCCATGTTTCCCATTGCCGACGAAAAGGGAAAATACACGCATTGGATGACCATCCAGCGCGATACGACCGTGCAAAACGAAATTCGTGAGAAGCTCCTCGACGGCGAATCGCGTCAGCGCTTTTTAACCGAAACCATGCCGCAACTCCTTTGGACAGCCGATTCAGAGGGTCGTTGCACCTACGTGAGCCGGAGTTGTGCCGAGTTTCTGGGCATGGAATCGCGCGAAGTTCTCGACGGCGGCTGGTTCAGCTGCGTGCACCCTGACGACCTCGCCATCACGGCCGCCCGTTGGCGTGAGGCTGTCGAGACCGGCACCAACTTCTCCGTGGAATATCGGCTGCGGCGCAACGATGGCCAGTATCTGTGGTTCCTGCACAGGGCTTCTCCGCGCCGGAACGAAAGCGGCAAGATTATCGAATGGGTTGGAACCTCGACGGATATCGCGATGCAGAAGCATGCCGAAGAGGCTCTCAGGCAATCGGAAAAATTGGCGGCCGTAGGACGGCTGGCGGCGAGCATCGCCCACGAGATCAACAATCCACTCTCGTCCGTAACCAATCTCTTGTATTTGATGGGTTCACACCCTTCGCTCGATCGGGTAGTACGCGCCTACGTCAGGACCGCGCAGGAAGAACTTGCTCGCGTCTCTGAAATCACCACGCAGACACTTCGCTTCTATAAGCAGTCAACGTCTCCGGCGCCCGCGCGGGTGGCAGAGATCATGGACTCAGTGCTGTCCCTCTTCCGCCGGCGCATCCTCGCATCCAACCTTCAGCTAAAGCGCGAGTACGAGCGAACTGAAACATTGCGCTGCCTTGCCGGAGAGATCCGCCAGGTGTTCGGCAATCTGATTGCCAACGCCGTTGAGGCTTCTCCTGAGGGAGGGAAACTTACGATCCGCATACGCCCAATGCGGCGCTTTGCCGGAAGACAACGATTGGGCGTTCGAATTACGATCGCTGATTCTGGCAAAGGAATAGCACCGGAACATCTCCCCCACGTCTTCGAGCCCTTCTTCACCACCAAGGGCATCACAGGAACGGGACTTGGCCTTTGGGTTACCAAGGACCTGGTGGCTCGGCACGATGGCGTCATTTCGCTACGCAGCTCCACAAGGAGAGGTCGCTCCGGCACCGTGATCTCCATCTTCCTGCCCTATGAGGCAAGCGAAACCCGCGAGTGACTGCGTCAACGGGGGATGCTCAAACTTCGCGCGCAGCTCCCCTGGCCGCCACTACTGAAATCAGCTTGCGCAGTTGGTCAGCAATCTGAATCTCTTGTCTCGTCCAGGGCAATGCAATCCCGTGGGTCTTTTCTTTCCATGCAGCAAACGATTTGCGCGGGCTCAGCCGATAGCCTTCCTCTTCGAGCGTCACCGGTTTGTTCGGGTCCCCTCCCCAGGTCACGGTCTCGGAGGCTTCACACCGGAAGTAGAAGACATAACTCTGCGGCTCTCTTGAAATCTCAAGGGCGATCACGCCCGACGCAGTGGCGGAGAGGCTTTCCATTGCCGGAAAATGATTCTGTAGGCTCTTGGTCGAGAACGTACTGGGCGCGTCAATTTGCCGAAGTGCCCGGGAAAGCAATAATAGTTCTTCGTAGCCGGGCGTGATGCCCAGCGTTTGCACCTTGTCTCCCAGTACAACCGCTACGCCGTCCGCCGGGATCAAATCAAGCAGATTGGGGGAGTCCCCGATCAACCCGAGTGCCGGAGTGGACGAAGTCGCCAGCGGCTCCATGAAGCCGGCCAGCAGTGCCGTCGCTCGTGTGATGTATTCAGTTTCTTCGCGCATCTCGTGCTGCACAATTTCTTTGGATATAACCTGGCCCAAAAATATGCATGCGGCACGAACTTCGTAAGAGAGCCAGTGGGACGCCGTATGGTGGCAGGCGATCAGGCCCCAGAGTTTCCCTTCGCGCAGAATTGACACTGACATGGAGGCGCCAACCCCCATGTTGGTGAGGTATTCGCAGTGAACGCGCGAGACGCTGCGCAGCGTTGAATAGCTCAAATCGATGGGCCGGCGGCTTTCGGGATTGATGATGGGAGTGATCAAGACCGGCTCGTAACCCACCGACGGGATTGCCCGGATAGGAGAAAGAGTGTATAGCTTCCGAGCCTGTTCCGGAATGTCGCTGGCGGGATACCACAGGCCCAGGAAAGGCTCCAGGTCTGGCCTTTTCGCTTCGGCGATGATCTGGCCGTCTTGGGTGCTGGAGAA
>JASLEQ010000143.1 GCA_030151135.1 Candidatus Sulfotelmatobacter sp.
CTCCTAGTGATTGGGTGCGTTTGACATCTGATTCATGATCAGGGGCATGCCGACCATCTCAACATAGAGTTGGCTGAAGCTGCCGTGAATTAGCGTGGAGACGTTATTGAGTGACGTAGCGGTGCTCGGCAGGTTGGTGACATATTGGATCACGGGGTTGGTAGATATGCCGCTGCTGACCGCCCACACTGTGTACCCGTAGACCGTCGACAGACTCGCGTAGCTCGCCTGTCCGGACACGGCATTAAGCTGCCATGTCAGAGTGTCGTTTCCTCTATTGTAGCTGGCGTTTTGAACACGCCAACAATTATCTATGCCTGTCTCGACTTCGGTGCCCTCCTCATAGTCGTTCCATGTTGCCGTCTGAACGTAATAAGGTGGGTTTAGCTTGGGAAGGGACGAATTGGTCACACTCGCCGAGTAAGCTAACACTTGGCCACACTGTTGCGCGATCACTTTCGCTGGAGATCCCCATGAAGCATGCGACCAATCGAATCCCTTGAACAGTTCCCCAAATGCGATTTTGGAGGAATTGGTCTGAGCGGAGTTATAGAAATCAACCAGGTACTCGTAGGGGCCCCCTGGGGCGCGGCAGTCTGATTCCAGTAGAACTGCATGCAACCCGGGACGTTTGAACCGGTGCTACAGTCACCTGGGACAGTGGGGATAGCGGGGTACGTCCAACCTCCGTTATTGCCGTCAACATAGAATTGCGTTCCACTTGAATTGCCTGCGATTTGCGGCCACGCGTATGCTCCGGAGAAATAGCTCGTAATGAAGGGGTTTGGGTCGGGGTTCGTGTTGAAATTCCCATATTCCTTAACGAATTCCATGGGAGTGGAGTAGGTGGCGGCATGCTGAGTGACCGCTTGCCAGATCGTGTCCCAATTCGTTGGTCCTGGATTATTTGGACAGTCGGAAACCACGCTCGGCCACGAGCATTCGCTGATAAATACGGACACAAGATTTGCTCCAGTGACGGTGTCTTGCGCGTAGTACGGGGTTTCAGCCCAATGTTGGTCGATGTAGTCCGTGTCGGCCTCTAAATTCTGGATAATGCATGTGGTCTGATCCTGACTATTTCGAGGGCACCCCAATAGAGTCTGTGTGCCCGACAGGATTGCTCCTTGATCGATCATGATAAGTAGCTTGAGTGGGTAGCCGGGTCTGTTGTTAAGGTCGTCGGCTTCGACTTGCACTGTGTTATTCAGAAATCCGTTTGCTTGTTGATTCGTGCCGTACCAATCCGGTGAAACCGCCCAATAACCGAGATTGATCATTTGCTGGTGCTGTGCCGCAACTACCTGCGCGGTGCTCTCATCGTAGCCGATAATCTTGTGATCGCCGGCCTGTGAATTGGTGCAAGTCTGTGTTCCGTTGTACGGTCCGCCTGGACCAGTGGTGCAGAACCAGGGCTGGTATGCCGCGATGAATTTCGTCGACGGTTCGGATGGAAGCCATGTGCTTAGTGGCAGATGAGACATGTGGCCCGGGATGGAATCAACCAACTGAGTCTGAGCGTGCGAATTCGTAGAGGTGGTTGCAAATCCAATTAAATTGCCAGTGCAGTATGTGTGGTTTCCTAACGGATCATTCGGGCCTGAGCATGCAGCGGTGTTATTTCCGGTTTCTGCGGCTAAGGTGGTGGCGCCGCTTTGGGCTTGTGAGATTGGGGAGAGCAGGAGGGCGGCGAGCGCGAGTATGGGTACTCTCGCAGCGAGAAGCTGACGCATCGGAGTGGCTCCAGTTGTAAGAAGTCGTACGGCAGGCCCAAAAGCGAACTGAAGTTAGCACGTGTTTTAAGGCAAGCCGCATAGGGTGAATACTGGAGTAGCAACCATTTGGCGCTGTAGCCGATAATTGGCGGGCGCTATTTACAACGATGTTAGTTAGAGAGAAAAAATCTCAAAGTATATTGCATATCTTCGATATATCTATTGGGCGACTACACAGAACTGACCTGATCAGACCACATTCATTGCCATTCGGTTCATATCGGCGACAGTCGGCACGACTGGACATCGTGCCCTCCCCGGTTTCGCCGAGTTTTTTTGATTGGCGCTGTCAGCGAAAATCCCCACTTCTGGCAAAACCGGCCAGAAATGGGGCGCCCCTGCTGTTTGCTTCATGCTCCGATTGCGAATTGTTGAGGGGCAAACTCTTGGGGCCTCCGCGGCTGAAGCCGCGGCATTTTTTCCGGCTTGGCGGCACGACTGGGCGTCCTGCCCTTGCCGGTTTCGTCTAGTTTTCGATTGCACTGTCAGGGAAAATCCCCACTTCTGGCAACACCGGCCAGAAATGGGGCACCCTGGCACCTATTGTCGCGGGGATAATGCGTCGAACTGGAATCCTCATCACCCATCAAGATTATCGGTGCATTCCACACGTTTTTGAAAATCTCTGGATTTCCACAATCCAAAATGCCGAGGGCCGCGTACTCCGGTTGCAATTGATTTCGAAACGGAGGACCAAATGAAAATCCGATTGCTTCGGGCCTCTGCCTTCCTGGCGTTGGCCTTTCTGCCGGTAGGCGTATTTGCTCAAGCGAACCATCCCTCTTCCCTCAAACCGAATCAGACCTTGGGCTACGGCTCGAACCAGATCGTACTCTTCACGTATACGCAAAGTTTCGACTGTGTGGATCAACCTTTGGATGACCTGAATTTCAATGGAATCGCAGCGGAATCGGACCCGTCAGAGTTCCAAATTCCGATTTGCCAGGCCGGCATAAAACCAACCATCGATCCCACCGGGCTTCAGGGCAGTCACGATGCGACCGAGCCTCTGTTTGTTCTTGTGCCGATGTTCTCGGCGGATAACGATCAGAATCCCAATGACGCCATCTCATGCACGGGTGTAGTAAGCGGCACCAACTGCGGACCCGCGCTAGGCAGCACATTGATCAGCTTATTTGGCGCATTGCCCGAAGCGTTCAAAGCCAAGCCGTTGGTATACACACAATGTCCCGGGCCGGGATATCCTGCCGGGACCTGCACCATGCACGCGTCGCGGCTGGATTTAGGGTTGGCGCTCGAACAACTCGGTTTGTTGCCACCACCGCCTGCTAATTTCTTCGTGCCATCACCGAACCACAGCCATCTCGTGTTGAACGTGGACGTTAGTACTGCTCCGATCTGGTGGGAAGTAGTGCCGGTCCTGGTCATGAACTCCAACGACTGGCCCAGCCAGGACGGCAGCAGCGGAATTACCTCGTATGCGAAGCTGGAAGCCGCGGAGAAAGCCGGCGATGCGATCCAGGTCCCGTCCAACTTCTTTCTGTTTTTTGCCTCGCACGACATGAATGGAATGCACTGAAGGAGTGTGTAGGTTCTCGGAAATTTCCTGCGCGGCGGCCGGTCACCGGCCGCCGACTTTTATCTTTGAAGCGTTCTGACCCCGCGCATCATGCCATTCCCGTGCTTTAAGACATTCGGTCGTACTGAATCGCTGAGAGGCGCGCGTGTGCGGTGCCGTCTCCGCGGTGTCCGGTATTTTCGTTGTGGTCGAGGGAAGCCGAGAAGCGCCAGATCGGAGAACAGTTTTATTCTCCCGCTCCGACCATCAGGATTGCGGAAGTTGGTGCCGATGAGCCGGCTTCCGGCTCAACGGTGATGGCAAATGCTTTGGCTTGGACGCGATTCGGAAGCGGAGGTTCAATCACGGTTGCGCTGCCGCGAGCGTCCGGCTTAAATACTCCCGCCGGAATGGGAGCGCCGGTCTGGGGAATCAGCCACAGTTCATAGGCCTTCTCCGGGGGCAATGCGGGCAAGTTGCTAGCCAGGAAAATCAGGCTGGAGCGGTCGCGCAAATAGATAGCTTTGCCTTGCGGTTGGGGAGGGGTCTTCGCGGCAACCAGAGTCACACGCATCGCGTCAGTGGCGGTGAGCGTGGCGACGATCTGTTTGGCCTCCGCGAGTTGCGCCTGGCGATCAGTTAAATCCGTTTGCAGTCCGGCGATTTTATGGCGAAGGCGCGCATTCTGCTGCCATAACAGGGCTGCCGCGATGAGAAGCACTGCGGCCGAAAACGCTGGAACCAGCATCCAGGGTGTCCGCTTGGGGCGTGGCGCGACGCGGGGTTCGCGGGCAACGGCGTCCATCAGACGCGTTCGCGCGCGCGCGGGCGGGGCAACTTGCGGTGCGGAAAGCGCCAGCCGCGCCAAGTCGCTCTGCAGTTTCATCAGCTCTTCCCGGCAATCGGTGCAGCCTTGGAGGTGATGTTCCACAGAGGTCCGCCGCTCGCCAGTGAGCTCGCCGAGAGCTAACAGCACCAGTTCTTCCGCGAATTGTTCATGAACGCTCATGTTCCGAAAATCCTGCGCAAAGACAGCAACCCGCTACGGATTCGTGTTTTTATGGTTCCCAACGGCTCGCCGGTTTTGGCGGCGATTTCGCTGTGGGTCAGGCCGTCAAAATATGCCATCTCAAGCGCCTTGCGCTGGTCCGGCGGCATTTTGATCAAAGCGTCTCCAATTTTGTCGGCGGCCCAACTCTGTTCGACGCGGTCGGCGAAATCGGGCGGCGTCGCGATCATCAGATCCTCGATACTGGATTCCGGGCGCCGCTTTCTCAGCATGTCAATCGCACGATTGCGTGTAATTACGGCGAGCCAGGGCCCGAGACTGGAACGGCTCGGGTCGAAGCTCCCTGGTTTGCGCCACAACTGCAGGAAGATTTCCTGCAGCAAATCCTCAGCCCCGCTGGTATCGCGCAACACGCGCAGGCTGATGGAGTACACCAGACCGGAATAGCGGTCGTATAAAGCTTCCATCGCCGTTTCGTCGCCCGCCCGCACAGCAGACAACAGTGCCGCGTCGGTCAAAGATTCCTTGGATGGAGCAGCAGGCAAACGCGAATCTCTTTCTATTTAGAATACGTTTGAGAACCCAAGGTGGATTGCACGCTGCGCGTCCACCTGGATGAATTAAAAACGTTAGCAGGATAGCCGTATTCGAACAAGGTGGGCCGGTAAATCCACCCTTCTGATTTTGATGGGCGTCACCGCAGCCGAGGGCACATCTACCTTGCGTTGTGTGCGAGGTTCGGAACCCGGGGGCCTTACGAGTGGATCGAGCATTGAGCTGGATAGCACATAGCCTTCTCCGTTCAGTCGAGTTCTTCATGGGAACGCGAATGTTACAGTGGAAATATTCGGGAATTTGCAGGAAGAGGTAAGGAATGCAGGAGTATCGCGGTATCAAAATTCCGCAATCATTGAACGAGATCATCCGTCCGCAGGAGACGGCGCTGATTGTGTATGACATGCAGGCTGGAATCACGAAGCAGGTTGCAAATGGGGAATCGATTGTCAGCAACGTGGCAAAAGTTCTAGGAGCGGCCCGATCTGCGGGCATTCGAACTTTCTTCACGCGGCACATGTCATTGCCGAAGGAGTTGATGGGCGCATTCCAGTTCAAGATGGCGATGGCCTGGCAACGGGCAGATTCACCGGAAAAGGTGAAGACCATCTTTGGCCGAGATAATCCCGCGTTTCAGATCATTCCTGAACTGGCGCCCCGGCCGAGTGAAGGTCTGGTCGACAAAATTTCTATGTCCGCTTTCGAAGGCACTTACCTTGAAATGGCGTTGCGGGACTGCGGCATTCGCAGCTTCATCATCTGCGGGATCGCGCTGGAGATCGGGATTGATCCGACGTGCCGGCAAGGTGCAGATCTCGGGTTCTGGCCCATTCTTCTGCAGGATGCATGCGGCTTCGGAAACGAAGAGGCGGCGCACCATTCGCTCGCTTCGCTGAGGCACATGGGCGACACGATCGTTACGGACGTGGAGACAGTCTGCGGGTTGCTGGGCCGAGACCGCAATATTCCTGCCACCAGCGCCTAAAACGCAGTGAAAGTCACACACGTTGGGTAGGCGTAAACATCAGGTCAAGGCCTAAGGCGTTGTTTGTGACGGCTGTGGGATCGAGACGGTGTGTCTCTCCCAACCTGTTGGAGGGGCTCTCGTGGCCTGAGTGGCTGAGGCCCTTTGGGGCATGGTCACTTCGGTAACCATCCGGACCGATTACTTCGTTTTTCCTGTGTTTTCCTTGTGCTACCGTCTTTTTAGCCCGCAAATTCAAAGAGGTTTTCTCTAGGAACGTGTCCTCCAACGACCGCAAACCGGGAATCCACGTCGCGTGGACGACGGTTACATACCGCAGTGTGGCACTGATGATTCTGATCGTGCTGATGGGCTTCGGCGCGTTCATGTGGTTCACCTTCCCGCAGTTCACGGGAAACGCCATAAAGAAGACCGATGAAGTCGCCAACCGCGTGCTGGAGAAAGTCGCGGGGATGGCTCCGGCGACCGGGACGGGCGTGATCACGGCGCAACAGGCGCACTTCACGGCGCTTGACGGGACGGTGCGCGTGAAGAAGGGAAACAGTAATACCTGGATCACGGCGGATTACCGGATCCCGCTGGAAAAGGGCGATGTCGTCCAGACGGGTTCTGAGGGCATGGCCAAGGTGGTGTTCAACGACGGCACCAGTTACACGGTGAAGCAGGATTCGCTGATTGTGATCGAGGAGAACTCAGCCAACGATCAGCAGCAGACGAATGTTGCGGTGGCGGTGAGTACGGGAAC
>JASLEQ010000242.1 GCA_030151135.1 Candidatus Sulfotelmatobacter sp.
AATACACAGTATGGAGGCGACTACGGCGCGTTCTTCAAGCTAGTGCCCACTGTTGCTCCACCGTATAAAGAATCGGTTCCAGTGGACTTCGACTACACAAACGGAAATGATCCGAACCTTCCGGTCCAAGGAACTGACGGCAACTTCTATGGGTCAGCTTTATCCGGCGGAAGCAAGGGGTTGGGTGTGGTCTACAAGACAACCGCCGCAGGCGTTGTCACCATACTCCACAACTTCACGGGATATCCGAGTGACGGAACAGATCCGATCGGCGCAATCGTCCAAGGAAATGACGGCGCATTCTACGGAGTCACCTGGGAAGGTGGAACCGACAACCTGGGCACGATTTTCAAAATAACTTCAACAGGCACCTACACATTGCTCCACAGCTTCACGGGGCATCCGAGCGATGGAGCTTATCCGCGGTCAGGCTTAGTTCTGGGCAGCGATGGAAACCTCTATGGCACAACCCTGAATGGCGGCACAGCCAACGATGGCGCAATGTACAAAGTCACGACAACCGGCCAAGTCACCGTCCTCTATAGTCTGTGCACACAGTCTGGGTGTCCCGATGGATTTTCACCTACCATTCCACTCCTGCAGCACACAAACGGGAAGTTTTATGGAAGCACGAGCGGCAACTCCCTCGGAGGCAGCTATTTTTATAGCCTCGACGTGGGACTCGCTCCGTTTGTAAAGATTGTGAACTGGGCTGGAAAGGTTGGAACCACGATCGAACTACTTGGGCAAGGTTTTACGGGCGCCACAGGAGTCTCGTTTGGAGGGGTACCCGCAACGTTCAAAAATGTCGCTGATACCTACATGACCGCAACGGTTCCAACCGGAGCTCTGACGGGCGCCGTTACGGTGACTACTTTCACCGGTTCTATGGCGAGCAACCGCGGGTTTCTCGTTCTCCCGGTGATCAGCAGCTTCAGTCCATCGAGTGGGATCGTCGGATCGAAGATCACGATAACCGGAATAAGCCTTACACAAACGGTACGAGTTGCCATCGGCGGAAAGACCGCTCCCTTCACCGTCAACTCTGATACGCAGCTGACTGCGACGGTTCCTACGGGCGCGCAATCCGGCGCAAGAATCACCGTCACGACAAAAGGGGGATTGGCCGCGAGCGTGGGAGTATTCGAAGTAATTCCTTCGATCACCAGTTTTAGTCCGACTAGCGGTCCGGTAGGAACATCGGTCACGATCACAGGAAACAGCTTCACCGGGGCTACAGGCGTGACGTTCGGGGGAGTGGCAGCAACCAGCTACTCGGTTATCACCGATCAGCAGGTAGATGCGCTGGTTCCTTCGGGGGCTGTGACGGGGCCGATTGGAGTAACTGCTCCTGGCGGAACGGGTCACAGTTCGAGCAACTTCACTGTCACACCTTAGCAACAGTTCGTCGATGAGGTCTGAAGAGGCCGCCCGCGAATGTGGGCGGTTTTTTCTTGGGCAAATCCAGTCCGTGGGATGGACTGACGAAACCCTTCCTGAGTGTTATTGGTTGAAGCGTCGGAGAACTGTGGTTAGACAAAAAAGGTCAGAAGTCCGATGAGGGGGTCCCCCAGACTTCTGACCGCGATCTCGGCGAGAACTGCACGAAAGCGCTTCCCCCATCGCTTTGCCGAGCATCCGCATTTTTATTAGAAGCAATCGGGTTACCAACTTGTCGCCGAGACTCGGCGCCCATGCCGCCCTTCGCGCAAGCCAATAGCGCTCAGGTAGTTACATGCGGAATCAGCGAGAAAGAGGGTTGAATCGCACCGCTGATACCCGCGGAAGATGCTATCCGTTCAGATAGGTCGACTAACTGTTCGGATATTGGAAAATTCCCGAGGCGGGGCATGCAATTGCAAGCCGACTGTGATAAGAAGTTGTGCACGGACACCGGAGACCTGATTGCGGCCACGATTGCTGGTGATTGCGGGACCCTCAAAAGATTCCACGATTCCGTTGCCCGACGGAGAAGCCAGTATCGGCCGCGATCCAACAAACGTTGTTGCCCTCATTGACCCGTCGGTTTCCCGCAAACATTGCGTGCTGAGGAGCGAAGACGGGCGGTTCCAAATCAAAGATCTTGATAGCCGGAACGGGACGCTGGTCAATGGCGAGGCAGTCAAAGAACAGTGGCTGCGTCACGGCGACGAGATCGCGACCGGGGATTCGGTATTCCTGTTCCTCTTGGAAGAAGAGGAACGAGCTACTCCCGCCAGCCGCGTCGAGTTTGATGACAGCCATCCCACTGCCGATACAAAGCTCTTACATCCTAAGGAGGTGTTATACCTCCAGCCCGACCGGCTGTTGCGGGAATTACCCGCTACCTCGCAGGTGGCCAGGAATCTGAATGCGCTTTTGAAGATTAGCAGGGTCGTCCATGCGATCCGCGATCTGGAAGAACTGCAGGCGCAGTTGCTCGACCTGATATTTGAAGTTGTCCCGGCTGGCCGCGGGGCCATTCTGCTCACCGAGGGAGTTGGGCAAGAATTCAATTGCCTTTATGCACGGACGCGTCATGCGGGGCAGCCGCAGTTGGTACGTGTGAGCCGCACCATTGCGCGGCAGGTGATGAAAGAGAACGTTGCCATTTTGGGCGTCGATGTGCCTGCGAGTGGAGCGTTGAGAGATGTCGAGAGTCTTGTCGCATCTGAAGTGCGATCGCTGCTATGCGTTCCCCTGACGGTATTTGAGCGCATTATCGGATGCATTTATCTCGACAGCACCAATGCAGTCAACCGCTTCAGCGAGGATCATCTGCAATTGATGGCCGCGATCGCAGGGGTGTCGGCGATTGCGCTGGATAACGCGCGACGCCAGCAATGGCTGGAACAAGAAAACCAGAGGCTGACCATAGAGGTCCGGCAAGACCAGAGCCTGGTCGGTGAAGGGACGCGCATGAAGGAAATTTTTCAATTCCTGGCGCGTGTGGCTCCCACCGACTCCACGGTGTTGATTGAAGGAGAAAGTGGAACGGGAAAGGAATTAGCCGCGAAGGCGCTTCATCGGAGCGGCCAGCGCTCTAATCGACCCTTTGTGGCAATCAACTGCGCGGCGATTCCCGAGACCTTGCTTGAAAGCGAACTATTCGGCTACGAACGCGGGGCGTTTACGGGAGCAGCCACTCAGAAGAAAGGCCGCCTGGAGATGGCGGATGGGGGCATTGTCTTTCTGGATGAGATAGGGGAGCTAGCCCCGCAGCTGCAGGTGAAACTGCTACGCGTATTGCAGGAACGCGAGTTCGAGCGAGTGGGGGGGACTCAGCCGATCAAACTGGATATCCGTCTGATTGCTGCGACCAACCGGGATCTGGCCGAAGCATCCCGCAAAGGGCAATTCCGTCAGGATCTCTATTATCGTCTCGCTGTAGTGAAGCTAATGATGCCGCCATTGCGCGACCGGCGCGACGATATTCCGATGCTGACGCGGCATTTTGTGCAGAAACATGCGAAACGATGCAAGGTGAAGGCGAAGCCGGTTTCAAGGGAAGCGATGGCTGCGCTCGTCAATTATGACTGGCCCGGCAATGTGCGCGAACTGGAGAATGCGATTGAGCGCGCCCTGGTGTTGGGATCATCTGACATGATCCTGCTCGAGGACTTGCCAGAATCGCTGTTGGAACAGAATTCAGCCGAGGAAACACATGAGGGCAGGTATCACGCACAGGTGAAGCAGTTGAAAAAGCAATTGATCCTTGATGCCGTCGAGCAGACTGGCGGGAACTACGTGGATGCGGCGGGGATTCTAGGCGTGCACCCGAATTATCTGCATCGGCTGATCAGAAACCTTGGAATCAAGGAAGAGTTGAACCAGGCTTTGCATGGCCGCGGAAAGTTGTCTGGCGGCGCGGCTTGATCCGACATCACGGCAACGACATTTGTAGTAATCGAGCTGGATCCAGATATGTTCCCTGCCAGCGCACCGCAACATGGAGATGAGGCCCGGTAGCGCGACCGGTCCCACCGCTCAGGCCGACCTCCTGACCACGTTTCACCGCCTCGCCCTCCTTCACTTTAAATTCCGAGAGATGGAAATAGAGTGTAAGCAGTCCTTGGCCGTGATCGATCACGACGCAATTACCTTCGAAATACAGGAATCGAGCGAGAAGAACGGTGCCGTCATTCATTGCATGGACTGGAGTTCCGGTCGGAACGCGATAGTCGAGACCAAAATGGGGACGTTGGGCGACACCGTTGAAGATGCGCTGTGAGCCGAAGACATCGGAGGTGGACGCCTCGACCGGAGGCTTGAAGTTGCCATCCCACTCGCGTTCTGGACTAACCCGCCCAAGGTAGTCCTGCTTGATCTTCACACCTTCCGCAATTTGGCTTTGCTGCTCAGGGCTAGGCTCGGTGAATTTTTTCTCTACGGCAAGCTGAACTTTGATCTTTGGATATGCCGCGCGAGCGACGGCGAATATCTTGGAAAATCGGACCGCCTTTTTGGTCGCCGAAAGCTCTCCGTTAATCTCCAAAGTGTACTTGCCTGGATTCGCTTCAATGCTGACTCCGGCCAGGGCAAACCAGTATTTTCGGGACGCGTCATAGCTGAAGGTGATTTCGTGCCCCAGCCATGTTCCAGTAAGAGAATCGAGTTTGGCGGGCGTATGAACCTCGAACATGACGGGAGCGCCGTTAAGAAGCTTAGGCGGGCGGACACTAACTGCCCAAGGAGCGGCCATCAAAGGCGAGTTTGCCAGCAAAATGAGACTGAGCAGACTGGCAACTCGACGCGAAAGAATCAAAAACTTCACTGGAACAGCGTAGCACTGCGGCGGCGCGGGCAGTCTATAATCCGGCGATGCGAATCAGCGTACTTACGCATGAGCGGCGCCTGGTCGCAGATCTCTGATCAGAATGTCCATCGAGACTAAGCAATCTCAGGTCAACGCAAAACATGCTCCTGAGCTCATCCGCGGGCTCAACATCTGGCATGCAACGTCAATCGTTGCGGGAACCATTATCGGCAGCGGGATCTTTCTAGTCCCAGCGGAAATGATGCAGGCGGTGGGATCGGCGGGGCTGGTGTACCTGGCATGGGTGGTTGGCGGTCTGCTTTCATTTTTTGGTGCGCTCACCTATGCAGAGTTGGGAGCCGTACGCCCATTTGCGGGCGGCGAATATGTGTACGTCAGGGATGCTTACGGCCCGCTGCCTGGATTTCTTTACGGTTGGACGTGGTTTCTAATCGCGAAGCCTGCCTCGATCGCCAGCGTTACTGCGGCACTTGTCCGGGTCTTGATGACATTCCCGACTTTTGCCTTCCTGTCGCAAGCGTTTTTCGCGTGGCAGGTGACGTCGTCTCGAGTTCTCACGGTCACTTACGGGCATCTGGTGGCAATCGCCGCGACGGTCCTGACCACCGCGCTCAATTACATTGGCGTCCGAAGAGCGGGTAACTTTCAGTTTGCATTTACTGTTCTGAAAGTGGCGATGATTCTCACTGTCGCCTTCGTCGCGTTCACATCGTCAACAGGATCCTGGAGCAACTTCGGAACCACGTTTTCGGGGGCCAAAGGTGGCATTGCTGGATTCATGGCGGCACTGGTCGCGGCTCTTTGGGCGTATGACGGCTGGAACGATTTGAACATGGTCAGCGAAGAAATCGAGCGTCCGGAGCGAACGATTCCGATTGCACTTATCGCTGGGGTGGCGCTGGTGGCTGTTCTGTACATCGGTATGAACGCGGGTATCCAGCGGGCACTGCCTGCGACGGCGATCGCGAATGCGGCGGTTCCAGCTGCGGCGGCCAGCGAGGCGGCTCTAGGGCATGTTGGGATATTCCTGGTATCGATTGGAATGATTTTTTCCATGCTGGCTACATTGAATGGCACTGTGATGAGCGGCGGACGGGTGCCATTCGCAGTCGCGCGCGATGGATACCTTTTCAAGGCACTGGCTGAAGTTCATCCCATATTTCATACACCATCCTTGGCGCTTGTGATTCAGGCATTGGTTGCAATTCTGCTGATCATCCTGGGTGGAGCTTTCCGGGAACTCTTCTCGCTCGCCATATTCGCCGAGTGGCTGTTTTACATGATCGCAGCGAGCACGATTTTTGTATTTCGGCGGCGTGAACCCGACAGCATTCGGCCCTACCGGACCGCCGGATACCCGGTTGTGCCGGCATTGTTCATCGGTACGGCGGCCGTTCTTCTTTACTACACCTTCATGAGCAACCTGAGGAACTCGGTCGGTGGACTGGTTGTCATCCTCCTCGGCATCCCTGTTTACCTCGCCTTCTCGCGTCGGAAAGCAAAAACAACCTCCTAGGGCGCTTTCAGTACTGAGAATTCCGGGCCCCAATCTGCTGATATCCAGTGTCCCACGTATGTATTTCTTGAACGATGATCC
>JASLEQ010000362.1 GCA_030151135.1 Candidatus Sulfotelmatobacter sp.
CTCTTCGCGGGGAATGGGTTTGATAAAGTGCTTTGCGGCTGCCGACGTGCCGCGGTCGAATTTGGCGATCTGCGCGGCGGTGGCTCGGGCGGCTCGCAAAGCCTCCCCCTCCGCGACGACCTGGCTTACAAGTCCGACCTGCTGTGCTTTCGTGGCGTTGAAGCTGCGGCCGGTGAGTAAGAGATCTCGTATGATGGCGTTACCGATGTCGCGCTTGAGACGCGGGATTCCGCCGAAACCAGGAATGAGTCCCAGGCGCAATTCAGGAAAGGCGAAGCGCGCCGTTTTGTCGGCGATGATGAGGTCGCAGGCCAAGGCCAATTCGAAACCACCGCCGAAGACGACGCCGTTGACCGCAGCGATGGTCGTCAGCGGGGATGCATCAATCACATTCAATGCCTGATGGATACGGCCCAGAAATTCTCGTACACCTTTCGCTGCCTCTGCTTTTTCCAGTGCCTGCGAACGCTCGTAGAGCTCTCGAAGATCCGCGCCGGCACAGAAACCGCACTGCAAGTCGCTGTAAATCAAAACAGCATGCGCTGATTGGTCGAGGCTTTGTAGATACCTTGAGAAAGCTTCCAGGTCATCGAGAGACTTGGAGCCTATCTCGTTGCATGGACTTCGGTGGAGGTGTAGCTCGACAAGCCCTTGCTTGAACTCCCAGGACATAGTTTCGCCGGCATGATTTGGAGTGCTCATGCGGTCTTCACCGTCCGGTACATTTCGTCGATTTCGTTTTTCATCCGCGCAGCAATCAAATCGCGTTTGAGTTTGCCGTTGGCGGTAAGCATTCCATTGTCGATCGAAAAAACCTCTTGAGCGATGTGGAAGGCACGCACTTGTTTGTAATGCGGCAATTGAGGGTTTGCCGCATCCAACGCAGCTTGTACATCCTTCTTGGTGACGGCGCCGGTGACGAGTGCCGTCAGATATCCGCGCCCGTTTCCGATGATCACCACCTGCTGTGCGTTTGGCAGGTGCCTGGCAATTTCTTCCTCGACGATTTCGGGCGCGATTTTGTGGCCCGATCCGAGCACGATGAGATTCTTGATTCGACCAACGATCTTCCAAGTGCCAGTTTCGTCAAGTTCGCCCTGATCGCCGGTATGAAACCATCCGTCGCGCAGGACTTGGGCGGTCTGCTGTGGGCGATTCCAATAGCCGGGAAAAACGTTTGGCCCGCGAACAACGATTTCTTCGCTTTCGGCGAGCCTCATCTCGATGCCTGGGATTGTCGGCCCGACGTGACCTGGCACAGGATTTTTCGGGTCGTCCATCGTGAGAATGCCGGTCGTCTCAGTCAGACCGTACACCTGAAGCACAGGGATACCGAGCATCCCGAAATAATCCTGCGTTTCGGGCGTCAGAGGAGCCGAGCCGCAGATCAGGGCTTTCAGATTTTCGCCAACCATTTTCTTGCGGACCGTCGGAAACACAAGCTTGTTGGCCAACCACAACCAGACAGAGCTGGCGCCCTTCTTCGTGTTCCAGTCCGACTTGGCTCGCGAGTAGATGGCCTGTCCAATGCCGCCTTTCTTGGCCACCTGCTCGTCGACTCCGCGACGCATGCGCTCCAGCAATTGCGGCACGTTGAGGAAGTAATGCGGCGCCACGGCGGGCATATCGTTGGGAATCTTGGTGAGATCCGTATTAAGAGTCACGAGGCTTCCTCGCAGCATGAACGTGAGGACAGCGATCCACGAGGCGCAAAAGCTGAATGGCAAGTAATGGAAGACGCGGTCCTGTCCGGTGCTCCCGCTCATCAATTCATCGAGACGCGCCGAGGTGCGACCCAGCATGAATCCGACATTCGCTGCCGTGAGCACCACACCCTTCGCTTCACCCGAAGTCCCTGATGTGTAGATGATTGTGACCGGATCCTCGTCGCGGACCCGGGGACGATCAAGGCTGATGCCGTCGACACCTGCAAAAATTTCATCAAATAGGATAGGCGGAGGAGCATCCGTCCACGCTTGCTGAATTCCGGCCCGCAGGCCAACATCGCCGCAGCAAACCAGCGACGGCGTGCTGTCTTTCATGATCGCGACCAGCTCTGCTGGAGCCTGGCGGAAATAGAGTGGCACAACGATCAAGCCTTCGGCCATGGCAGCCAGATCCAAAGCGATCCAGCGGATGCTATTGGCGGCGAGAATTCCGCAACGGTCGCCCTTTTTCAATCCTTTGGAGGCCAGATAAGTACGGGCTTTCGCAACCAACTCGAGCAACTCTGGGCCAGTGATGCCAGTGATCTGGCCCTCGTGGATCTCCTGCAATACGGTGTTACCGGGAGCGGACTTAAGTTGCGCAAAGATATCGCCGACGAATGGCATATGACTGTCTCTGGGACTGGAGAAACTAACTATATGCAGCAATCAACTGTTTCAGCGACTCGTTCATCGGCGGCAAATAGTCTTCCCAACTCCACTCGCCGGTACGCGTTGGAAAGTCCGGATAGCGCCGCTGCACTTCTTCTTCAAAGAACACGCCCATCTGCGCCATGACTTTCAAATTCTTCACCACAGTACGCGCGATCCCGTCCGCTATGCGCTCGCCCTCAGTCGCCAGCACATTGAGCGCCGCTAGCAGCTTTGGTTCGAGATCGGGATCATCCACAGTCGTCAGCAGCTCGGGATGTCCGCGCTCGCGCATCAGGTTGCGGATTCGTTCATCCATGGTGATGCCCGCCGACGGCACCAGCGCTGGCATGGAAGTCACGATGCCGTGATAGCGCGAGGAAGCCATCATGTGGCAACATCGCAGGATGCTGACGAGTTCGTACATGTTGTACTGGTCCGATGTAAGAACCGGCACGCCGCCAAGCTTCTCGGAGATTCGATTCGCCGGGCGTGCATCCAGCCGCTCGGTAGCCACCATGATCACGAACACTTTGTGCTGCTGTCGAAACGCATCGACCGCATTCGCAATCGAAGTCAAATAATGTTGATAGGCTCGATCGGCAGCAGGCCCGGAATTATGGAAGTAGACCGTGCGGTAGTGGCTCCCTTTGTAGGCGCCCGTCAGACTGCGTAAAGCATACTTCGCGACTGACGCGCGCACCGGCCATTCGAACGGATTGATGGGACAAACGACGAGCACGGGAGTGTGGCCATCCCAGCCAACCTGCCGCAGAATGCGCTGGCCATATTCGGCAGGGAGAGGTTCAAACGTCCACGCGGTGTCGGTGCCGAGTTGAGTTGGAACGCCCATGCCGCTTAGGATCTTTCGCGATTCTTCGTTCCGCGTGATCACCAGCGACTGCTTGCAGTAGCGAGCGCACATCTTCGCGACCAGCGGATCCATGTGCCCTGCCTCGGCGCCATAGCCGACCGAAAGTTTATTCTCGACTGCCGCGATGCCCAGCGATCCAATCATCATCGTCGTCAGGGCATTGGCAAACTTACTCTTGAACATGGAGCCTTCGCAAGCCACTACACCGTGATGCTTGGGAACTTCATCGAACAGGAAAGGCGGAAAGATGTCTGGAAGATGGACCTGGGTCGTGCCCTCGAAATATCCTTTCGAGCGCTCGAAATTCTGGCTCATGACGCTGAAATCAACTCGTTCTCCGCCCAGAATGTGCCGGATCTGACGCAGCATCTCCTCGACTCGCACATCCGATCCCATGTTTCGCGTGCCGTTGTATCCGGCAAACAGCAGTTTCAGTTTTTCTCGCGGTTGCCACGGCTTGTTTCCGCCCATCATCCAGCGGACTTTCGCTCGCTCGATGTTGCTGCTCACCCAGGCTTCGAGGACGAAAT
>JASLEQ010000375.1 GCA_030151135.1 Candidatus Sulfotelmatobacter sp.
GTTATTCCTATCGCTGTCGGTCGCATGCTTTGGCCAGTCCCGCATGGAAGCTGGCATCTTTCTCGATTCGCTCAGCATCTCCCAGACGAGCACCGATAATCTCGGCGTCGGGGCTCGCTTCGGCTACCGAGTTCACAGCCATGTGTTGCTGGAAGGTGAACTCGCCTATGACTACGGACTCAATTTCGATGAGGCTTTTCGCAACATAACGAACGGCGATCTGGTCGCGATCGAACACACATCGATTGGCGTAACCCAAATACTGGTCGGCCCGATGCTGCAGCCCGCGCACGGCCATCTGCGCCCCTTCGCGACCCTGAAAGCTGGCCTGATCGACTTTCGATTGAGCTCAACTCTGCTTCCTTACAGCAGCGTGGTCAGCTCCGTCTTAGGCTTGCGCACATCGAACTGGAACGCCGCCCTCTATCCTGCGGGAGGAGTGGAAGCGTCACTTGGACCCGTCGGGCTCCGGCTGGAATTAGGGGATGAGGTGTACTTCAACCGCGGCGCGCACAGCAATCTTCGGGTCACCTTCGGCCCGATCATTAGGTTCTAGGATTCACTGGGGCATTCAATATAAAAGCTTGCTTAGTTAGGCAGAATGCCTGATGGCAATTGTTCCCGGAAGTTTGCAATATCTACAGATGAAAACGAAGCAGTCAAAGAACCGCTGCTGGCCCGGATACGAACCGGTCCCAGGAAAGAAAGCGCATAGTCAGGGAAGTTGCCGCCCAAAAGGAAAGAAGAAGCTCGACTCAGAAGAAAAGGCGTTCCGCAACGCAAGGGAGAAACAGCTTGATCGCTGGAAAAAGGGTCATCCCGGCTCGCCGCGGAAGGCCGCGCAGCACCTGCATGCGCCTAAGAAGAAATCATAGAAACCGCTACCGACTGACCTCTTTTTGAACCGCAGGTGCGTGGGTCGCCGCAGCATAATACCCACGCCGGGCGTATACCCGGAGCTTGTGCCCATCTTTCTCCACCGTGATATCGATAGGGCGGTATTTGCCATCACGCTGGAAGGACGCGGGCTTGTAGGAAATCAGGTAGCGGCTCCGAATGACTTCCTGAAGCTCGGCTAAGCTTCCGCTCAAATGCGACACGGATCCCGGCGTATATTCCGCCCCCCCGGTTAGCTCCGCAAGCTTCTTCAGCGCTTGATGGCCGATCACCGCCGTCTCCTCGTTGTTCGTCTCATCTCGAGTACTAACGGTATAGATGGCAACCTCATTCCGCAAAGCTTTCGAAATCGTTTCCTTCAGCGTACTGTGGCTGGAGTTGTCCTCTCCGTCGCTGATCACCACGAGCACCCGCGCCACGGGCTGGATTTCTCCGCGACTCGACAGTTTTTCTGCAGCAAAACTCACAGCGTCCCACAAGGCCGTTCCGCCCGCCGGAGCGAGTTCGTTGATCGCGTGCGACGTGAGTCCAAGATCCGAAGTAAAGTCCTGCACCAGCAAAACGGAATTGTTTACGCCCACAACGAATGCCAGGTCCTCTTTCCCAGTGACGACTTTCTCCAGAAACTTGATCGCTGCTGCCTGCTCGAACTTGAATCTTTCCGTCACCGAATTGCTCGTGTCAATAATCAGTCCGAGCCGCAGAGGCAACTGCGATTCATTTCTGAAATTCAGAATAGCGTTGGGCGGCTGGTTATTGTCGCGCAGGGCGATATCTTCGGTGGATAGGTTCACCACAGACTTACCGTGATCGGTGGCAGCGAACAGGATGGAAACTTCATCCACGCTAGCGCGAATGACCGCGCCCGCGAACTTCTTCGCGATGACATCGGACGCGGGGCTTGATTCGTCGGCAACGGCCCTCTCGCAATCGCGGCATATCGGATCGGGATCCTCGTCTGCTTCTGCTAACTGCTCTTTTTCCTCCATGTCCTGGAATGCCACCTGCGCCATTCGCCCGGCGACTTCTGGGCTAGGCCCCGTGGGCACGCCAATCGCGTAGGTAACCTTTTCGACCGGATTGAACTTCACCAGCGCGCGATGACGTTCGGCCTCTCGAAGCCCGGCCAGAATTTTCTTGAAATCATCGGCCTGAGGAGACTGGGGATCCTCTCTCAGCAAAAACTTAATCTGGTCCTCCGCTGATGCCAGGTTGTTTTGCCCTTCGTACGCGCCTGCGGCGAAGAAATGGACCAGTGCTGCCCCCTTGTGTTCGTGAGCATGCATGTCTTGTGCCGTTGCGATCACCGCAGGGTAATCTTTGTTCACGTATTCAGCGTAAGCCAGCCCAAGTTGTACTTGCTTATCTAGTGGGGCCAGCGAAGAAGCTTTCTTGAACGCCTCTTCCGCATCCTTGAAATTCTTAAGAGCCAGGTTTGCGCAACCGAGATTGAGATATGAGTTCGCCATGTGATCGTCGAGTTCGACCGCCTTCGAGAACTCTCCTCTGGCTTTCTCGTTCTCGTTAAGGTTGAGATAAGCCGTACCCAACGCATTGTGCGCGGAGACGAACTTCGGATAGATGTCGGTAGCGTTCCCTAGATGCTCTATTGCGTCCTGGTACTCCTTCTTCAATAGAAACTGATAGCCCTTGGC